>DASXNP010000087.1:0-2847 GCA_036494985.1 Binataceae bacterium (SeqCode) | reverse complement strand
GCGGTCACCCAGATACCATGTCAGCGAAACAGCATGGTCGGGAAGATACAAGCGAAGCGGCTGAGTTATCGATTTGTTCGCCTCGAAGGAAGGTCTAAGAAGCTCTAAAGACCGCCAAAAGGCCACTGCGCGCGATTGGTGCGATCGCCTAGGACGGAAGCCGCGTTGTTGTCTTATATAGGACGCCTGCAGGGCCCGCGCATCAGCTTGCGGGCGGTTGGCGCCGGCCGTCGCACCGCTATTTCCCAACGCAGAATTCGCGAAAGATTGAATCGAGGACGTCATCGGTCGTGATCGATCCGGTCATCTGGCCGAGCGAATCCGCCGCTGCGGTGATGTCGACCGCGATAATCTCCGGGGGAAATCCCGCCGCGGTGGAATCGTAAGCGTCGGTAAGCCTGGCGATTGCCCGGGCGAGCGAATCGCGATGACGCTCCCTGGTGATTCGAAGCGGTTCGCTGCGGGAATCGCCTCCAAGCGTCTGAAGGATTTGGGACAGCTCGTCTTTGAGATGGGGAAGGTCCAGGGGGTCGAGGGCGGACAGCGGCAGGATGGGGAGCTCGAGCCCGGCCTCTCGTAGAGCCTTCCGGCTAAGGGCGGCGGGTAGATCGCGCTTGTTGAGGATTGCCAGGCCGCATCGGCCCCGCGCCGCCTCGATCACGCGCGCATCGTCTGAATCGAGTGCCCGCGACGAGTCGAAGATCGCGAGGATCAGGTCGGAATCGGCGATCCGCGCGATCGCGCGGTCGATGCCGATACGCTCGATCGGATCCGAACTGTGGCGAAGTCCCGCGGTATCCTGAATTACCAGCATGTAGCGACCGAGTGCCACTGACTCCTCTATGACGTCGCGCGTCGTCCCCGGGTGGGGGGTTACGATGGCACGGTCGGAGCCGAGAATTAGATTCATAATGGAAGATTTGCCGGCATTCGGTTTGCCGATGATCGCGGCGCGGGCGCCGTCACGAACGATGCGTCCACGCTCGAAACTGTCGTGGAGAATGCGGAGATCGGCGCGCAGCGAATCGATCGAGCGTGCGATCTGATCGTGCGAAGGAAGCGCGATGTCCTCGTCGCTGAAATCGATTTCGGCTTCGAGATGAGCGCGAATCGCAATCAACCGGCGGCGGAAGTCCAACAAGCGATCGCTGAGCGCACCGGTTAGCTGGCCGAGCGCCTGGCCAAGTGCCGAGTCGCTGCGGGCGGAGATGAGATCGGCTATTGCCTCGGCCTCCGTAAGATCGATTCGGCCGTTGAGAAATGCGCGTCGAGTAAATTCGCCCGGGCTCGCCAGGCGCGCGCCATATGTCATCGCCAAGGCGACGACACGGCGGACAAGATAAGGACCACCGTGACATTGAAGCTCGGCGACATCTTCGCCGGTGAAACTTTTCGGCCCGGGCATGATCGTAGCCATGGCACGATCGAGCGCGGTATGAGTAATCGGGTCGCGGATTTCACCGAGGTAGAGGCGGCGCGGTTTCAGATCGGCGGCTCGATCGGGAACCCAGATGGCGCGCAGAACCCGAATCGAATCGGGGCCGGAGAAGCGAATGACGGCGATCGACGCCGCCCCAGGGGCGGTGGCGGGTGCGACGATAGTGTCCTGCTCGTACATTTTTTCGAATGCACCACCGACAGTGGCTTCAAGGCCAATCAAGGGCAAGGGGCCGGGCCGGAGGCGAGACCGACTAAGTGGCCAGGCGCTCAGTCCGATAGCTGAAACAAGGCCGCTTGGCGCTATTCATGGGCGTGCGGCGGATTTCCCTTGAGGCGATAAACGACGCCCGTCTTAGTGCTGCCAAGTGAGACCCACTCGCGGGCGATTTCCTGGAGCGTGACGAAGAACCGCTTGCACCGTTCCATCGGCTTGTCGTGTAATTCATTTTTGCGCTTGAATTTGCACTCGAACGAGAACTCTCCAATCAGTGACTTATGGTCGCCCCGTTGCCGCCACAACGCAGCGTTGGATTTGGCCGTTACCCCTTTGCCAAAATCCAGCTCGCCGAGGTCTTTGAGCACTTCCTCGACGATCATGTGATTGACCAGATCGACCCTCTTGGCCCCGAGCGACGGTAAGGTCGCCAGGACCGGAAAGAACCCGCAAAGCGTCGAGAGCGAAGTACGGTCGACCTCATGTACTTGGCTTAAGCCAAACTCCACATTGTGCGAGTACAAGAGCCTTAATCCTCCCAATTTGTCCTTCAACGGCAATGCTTCGGCCTTGAACTTGATCCGGTATCGGCCTGGAATGCTGGGCCGCACGTCGCGCTCCGCCGCGGTCTTGAGATTCGGATGCCGAAACTTGAAGACGATCTCCGGGTCACCGACCGGAAAGCCGTCGTCATAGGCGATTCGCCGTCGCAAGATGAAAGCGTGGTTGTAGAGGCTGAAGTCTTTGGTGTCGAAGAAGACGACCTCTCTGATTCTCGGCCTGAGATCCTTGAAGCCGTGAGCCGAAAACTCGATATCATTCTTCTCGGCGGCGCGGCGCACCAGTTTGGTATAGTCGTGAAAGCTCGAGGTATCGACAAAGTGGTCGGGTTTCAGGATTAGTTTGCACTCAAGGTAATGGACCTCGTCGAGCGGATGCCCATCGCTGTAGGTCCGTGCCATGAGCTGCGGACTCGGACCAGTCCCCTCATTTTTTCTGGCCATGTCTCCCTCGGCGGGCTCGCACCGCGAATCATCGAAGTGTCACCCTCGCTGCACTAATTGGATACTAGTGGAGAAACAGCGCGGGGCCTAAGAGGTAGTAGTGGGCGGCGTTAAGCCGCTTCCTTAGGTGATAGGCTCGCGGGACCTGTCCCTCCGGCATCACCGCACTCAGTTTACGAGCGCAGCCCC
>DASXNP010000086.1:0-2746 GCA_036494985.1 Binataceae bacterium (SeqCode) | reverse complement strand
CTGCGCAAGAGCTCCGGATTGTCGCCCGTCACTTCGCGTGCTCGCCGCATGGAGACGAGCGCATCGCGGTCGCGCCCGAGATCGACTTGAGCGGCCGCGAACGCAAGCAGCGCGGTCGGGTTGAGGGGATCCATCTCAAGTGATTCTTTGAGAAGGCTGAGCGCGATGCGAGGAGCGCCTTTGAGCCTGATGGCGGCAGCAGCATCGGCGAGGTGTGAGGCTTCAACGGGATGAGCGGTGTACTCGACCTGGACTTCGAGGCGATCGGAAAAGAATGCGAGGTTCAGGATGTTAACTTTAGGACCGAGGTAGTCGCGGATAAGGTGAAGCTGGGAGTCCGCGTCCATATCTGAGACGAGGAAAAGCACGGCGATGGGTTCGCCGGTGTGATCGTCGCGGCGGATAGTGAGGGTTCGTCGATGGCGCATATTAGGTCGAAACCGCATTGTCGGATAATCGCGCGGCTGGTGGAAGGGAAGGGCATAACCCGCTCGATGAAATCGATTAACAGGCTGTGGGGCGCGGCAATTCGCCGCAAAGTTAAACCACTACATTAAGGCGATTCGGGGCAAGTTAAACCACTCTGGTAGGCGTGAATCGGGCGTTCACGGCGGTGGTCAAGTCGGTCCCGTCAGTGCAGATGCACCTAGCTTCTTTGCGATCTGCGATGCTCTGCACTACTCGCTTAGATCTGCACTGGGGAGAAAGCGTGGCGTTTTGCGGACATTGGAGGCCTGCTCGAAAGCAAAAGCGAGCCTGAGCAAGGTCGGCTCGCTCCACGCGCGACCGAAAAATGAAATACCAACGGGCAGACCGAATATGAATCCAGCCGGAACATTGACGCTCGGATAGCCCGCGACCGCAGCGAGTTGCGAACCGCCGCCGATGATGTGATCGCCGGTGACGAGATCGGTGACCCAAGCGGGACCCGTTACGGGAGCAACCAGCGCGTCCAGGCGCCATTTGTCCATTGCGGCGTCGATACCTTGCATGCGGGCCATCGCGTGATTGTTCGCCAGCGCCGCGAGATATTCCGGGCTAGTGAGCGAACCCTTCGCGTCGGCTTCCAGAAGCAGATCCTGCCCGAAGTAGCGAAGCTCCGTGCTGGCATTGCGCAAGTTGAACTCGATGACCTCCCTAAGGGTGTGAACGGGGGCATCAGGGCCGAGCCGGGCGAGGTAGGCGTTGAGGTCGGCCTTGAGCTCGTAGAGCAGAAGGGTACGTTCAGAGCGATCGAATTTGCCGATGGTTTCAATCGCTGCAGGATCAACTAAAACGGCACCCTGCCCCCGCATAACTTCCAGAGCGGCTTCCATGAGTGGGGACGCCGGATATGCAAAGTAGTGCCGAACCACGCCGATGCGGGCGCCCTTCAAGCCGTCGCGGTCAAGATACTGCGTGTACTGGAAGACGGACGGGATTGGGCTATCTGAGGTGGCGTCGTCGTCGGGATCGATGCCAGTCAACGCACCGAGGACAATTGCGGCATCGCTGACGGTACGGCACATCGGGCCGGCGCTGTCCTGAGTGTGAGAAATCGGAATGATGCCGCTGCGGCTGATGAGCCCAACGGTCGGCTTGATCCCGACGATGCCGTTGGTCGAAGCTGGGCAGACGATTGAACCATCGGTTTCGGTGCCGATCGCGGCGCCGCATAGGTTGGCCGACACGGCCACCCCGGAGCCGGAACTGGAGCCGCAGGGATTGCGATCGAGCGCGTACGGGTTACGGGTCAAGCCGCCGCGTCCGCTCCACCCGCTGGTAGCTTTTCTGGAGCGGATGTAGGCCCATTCGCTCATGTTAGTCTTGCCGAGGATTACTGCGCCGGCTTCTCGTAGGCGCCGTGCAACGAAGGAATCGATAGGCGGTCTGGAACCGACGAGGGCGCGTGAGCCAGCGGTCGTCATCATCCGGTCGGCGGTGTCGAGGTTGTCCTTAAGCAAGACCGAAACACCATGCAGCGGACCGCGAACGCGCTTAGCTTGGCGTTCCAGATCCAAGGTATCGGCGATCGCGAGCGCATCGGGATTTAGTTCGATGACGCTGTTGAGACAGGGGCCGCTCCGATCGATCTCGTCGATCCGGCGCAGGTAACTCTCGACCAAGGAGCGCGCCGTAAAACGGCCGCTGTTCATACCGTCTTGAAGATCGGTGATGGTTAGCTCGTCGAGCTTCAAGGGGGTTACTTCACTCTGAGGAACAGTCGGCATCGGTGTCCTCCCTAGCACGTGTTAACCCATCTCGGGACCGCCAGCCGGCGGAATTGATTACCTCGGCCGTGATCAACGCGGCTTCCTCGCCTCGGAGCTGACGCCGGTGATCAGAGCGTCGCGATCGAAAAGTGCCACGCGTCGGTCGGGCCTGGTTTTCGAAAATCGCCACCGGTGAGTTGATCAGACGCGTTCGTCGGGGTCGAAAAGCTTGCGGTATTCGTCCAGAGCGAAGCGGTCGGTCATTCCCGCGATGTAATCGGCGATGACACGTGGCAGCGGTTCGCCGCCTTGCTCTACCCTGGTAACCGCAGTCTCGGGCATCTGCCGCGGCTCTGCCAAATAGGCTTCGAACAAGGCTTTGAGGACCCGGCCCGCCTTTTCGGTCATGCGGCTCACGCGATAGTGCCGATAGAGGCGATCGTGCATCACGGACTTGAGTTCGCCGACGAGGGGAACCATCGAAGAGCTGAAATTGGCGAGCGGGCGGCCAGCATTGCGGATGTCCGGGACGCTGTGAATGCGGGAGCCTTCGA
>DASXNP010000085.1:0-1583 GCA_036494985.1 Binataceae bacterium (SeqCode) | reverse complement strand
TTTGGCACGTAGGGATAATATTGTTGTAATGGATCACACCAGTACCAAGTGGTCGGTGCGACTGGAGCAGGGGCGTAGCCATAACCGGGTGCTGCTGGATGCGATCGCCGATTTTCGCGCAGGCCAGAAGGACCGACCGTTGTCCTGACACCCGCTTATCACGACTACGGCCTTGCCTCTAAGATCGCCCATTCGATCGAAGATCTGAAATAGATTGGAAGGGAAGCGGGGTCCCGTCGCTTTATCGCGCACATCGATTGAGCGACCGCTTGGACGGACCTGTTGCTGAAACCGAGTGCGAGAAACGGTCCATCACGGATTTCGTTGGCGGCGCCAGTGGTGTCGCTTTGCAGCGCCAGGTTTCCGTAGGCGGTGTTGGCGCCGCCAGTGGTGATGTTCGTGAGCGCTCCCGTGCCCCCGCCCGCGTTCGACATCGTGTCGCTGACATCGCTTCGGCTATGTCGCGAGCGCTGAACGATATTAGGATCCGCTTCGCGATCCTTGATGACGCGGTTCTATTGAGATGGGCCACCGCTACGGCATTTCCCTTCATGACCCGAGCCCCAGTTGCCATCGGATCGTGGGGGCAGGCCGCACAGGTTCGCAATAGACTCCACGCTGGAGGAAGCCGAATTCGAACTCCCGGTCCCTCTCGCGATTTTCGGCGTGCGGAGTACCGCTCACATAGGAGTAGTGAGCCGCGGCTCCATCGGGACGTCGGTTGGTCACGGCGCTCATTGATCGGACTTTCTCGATCGCGTGGTGACAGTCGGTTGACGCGCGCCGACGGCTGGCCGAGATTGGTCGACGTGCGGGCACCCCCGCGGACGTCGCTTGCGCCTTCCCCAGAGCGCCTCGATGCCCGCCCGTCCCGATTGACCCGCGATCGGAGGCGACATGGACCAGATTAAGCCGCTCTTCACGGCGACGGCCACCGCGATCGGCGGCCGCAATGGACACACCGAAACCAGCGACGGCTTGGTCAAGGCCAATCTCTCAGTGCCGAAGGCGATGGGCGGTCCGGGCAAGCCCGATACAGCGACGCCGGAGCATCTCTTCGCCGCAGGCTACGCCGCTTGCTTCGGCGGCGCGCTCGACTTCGTCGCCAAACAGCAGAAGAAGGACGCAACCAAGGCGAAGGTGACTTGCGCCGTGTCGATTGGGCCACGCGAGGGCGGCGGCTTCGGCCTCTCCGTGAATTTAATAATCGAGGACAAGAGCCTCGCGCAGTCGGAGCTTGCGGCGCTCGCCAGGGAGGCACATGAGAAGATCTGTCCCTACTCGCACGCGACGCGCGGCAACGTCGACGTCCAGCTCGAGGTCGAGGGCGCTTAGGACATTGCCTCCCGCCCAAGAAGAGTCAGGTTCGCGAGAGATTCACCGGTGGAGGAAGACCGATTCCAACTTGTGGTTCCAGATTTAAGGGGAACGTTTTTTATTCCGCTCCGGTGTTGCAAACTGGCCCGGGAGCCACAGCCGGTTTTTGACGACCGATAACGGCCGGTTTAACGATTCGAACGCGCAACAACCCGTTCAAAAAATCTCTGGGCACCACGGTGCGATTTCCACCCGGAAGATTGCGT
>DASXNP010000084.1:0-4625 GCA_036494985.1 Binataceae bacterium (SeqCode) | reverse complement strand
GCTTTCACCGAGACTTTTTGCGTCACTTCTTTACCGACCGGGGCGAGCTTTTCCTGCCAGACCTCGATCGTGTAGTCGCCGGGCGGCACATTGTTGATTGTGAAATTCCCGTTCGCGTCCGTCACCGCGTAGTACGGATTGTCGGCCACATACCACCAACCATGCATCCAGCCGTGCGCGTCGCAGTTGACCTTGAAGAGTTCCGGTTTTGCTACGGTTATCTGGAGAACCTTCTTGAACTTCGGCTGTGCAAAGTTCACCGCCGGATTCACCTTCGAGTCAGTGTGAATGTTGTGCAGAATCCCATCGGAATTGATTACTTGCACCGTGCTGCCTGCGGGAAAGGCGAGGACGTGCGGCACGTAGGTGCACCCCTTCTGGTCAAACTTAACGTCGCTTGCAGGCGCAACCGGCGTCTTGGGCGCATTCTGGATCGTGACGAGCGCGTTTTGCACGCCGCCGCCCGGTCCGACGACCAGCGATTCATCGAAATGAGGCGTAAGCCCGCACACTTCCTTGTCCTTGCTGATTTCGATCTTCTTCGGGGTGGGCGCGGCCCCATCGAGCTTGACGGTTCCGGTGATCGATCCGCCATCGGCGAACGCCAGCGTGCCGACCAACATCGCGCCCGAAGCCCACGCCAAGGCGCAAGCCCAGGCCGGTCTCAAAACGGTTCTTTTCATTTCGGTTCCCTCTCTCCTCCAGCCGCTATTTGTTTAGCAATGGTAAACGAAATTCACTACTTCTGGCTTATCTTGGTCGCTGGTGCCTGTGCGACCGGTGCCGACAGATCGCCGCTGGGATGGTCGCCCAGCCAAAAAATATAGTCGCGAATTGCGTGGATCTGCGCGTCCTCGTTTCCACCGAGAATGTCGTCGGGGCCGCCGGGGTAAAACGACGGCATCTTGGTGCCGGGCTGCACCGCCTGCGGATTGTGCAGCCAAACTGGAATCCACTCCGGATTGAGCCGATGGCGCGCCAGGGTGAGATCCGGCGCCCAGCCATCGGGCGGACCCTCCGGCTTCTTGTCTCCCTGCTGATGGCAACTAAAGCAGTTGAAGTAGTCCTTGGACATCAGCTTCTGGCCGGCCAGCAGCTTGGGCTGAGGCATGTCGTTGGTGTTGAGGAAGACAAAGGGCACGCTGATGTCGGCTAAAGAGGCGAAGTAATTCACCACGTTGTTGGCCTCGGCATTGGTCACGTGGAAGGTCGGCATCCGCAGCCTAAGCCACGGCCTGATCGTGGTCGGAGATTGGACGAATCCAAACAGCCACTGCGGCTGCACCTTGGCGCCTTCGCCGTCGAGGATCGGCGGAGCAAAGTTGAGATTGTCCTGATAGAAGCGCCGGATGTACCCGCCGCGATTTTCGATGATGTGGCATCCGACGCAGTTGTAGAAGTTGACCATTCGACGGCCGGTTACGATCTCTTCCTGTCGATGCGAGCCTGTCATCCGGTATCTTTCGGGCACTTTTGCCTCCGTCAGACCGGCGAGAAAAACCCTGAGGTTCTGGATGTCTGGGTCCTGCAGGTCGAACTGGGGCATCAACTGCTCGACGTCTCCGGTAGCGTAGACTCGCGGGCTTTGGAGCTTGTGGTAGGTCCAGTCATCCCAGGTGTTCTTCACGTCGGTGCGATCGCCGAAGAACAACTCGTCCAGATGTTTGGAGCCGAAGGTTGTCAGCTCGACGCCGATGCGTGATTCATGGTCCATACCCTGGATCTCGTGGCACCCGAAGCACCCGTACTTGCGAATCAGAGCCTTGCCTTTGGCGATCTGATCGGGCTGGGCGAGCACCTGCTGAATTCCGGGGTCGACTCTTTTCGCGCCCAGGGTAGAGAGATACGCGGTAAGCGCCGCGGCTTCGTGATCGTTCAGCCGCAGCGACGGCATCGCGGTGTGTGGCGAGAAGTCGCGCGGATTCTTAAGCCAGAAGTAGATCCATCGTGGGTCGGTCTTCTCGGCGATCTTGCTCAGATTGGGCGCAAAGTCCTTGGTCGTGCGCGTCTCATCAGGCTTGAAATTGGCCGCGTCGCCCACCGGCGAGCCGAATTCGTTGGGAGTAGACGAATGGCAGCCCTTACACCCGATCGATTCGAACAGCCCCTTGCCCTCCTCGACCATCGCCGGATTCTTCAAGTCGGTTTCGAGGGTGGCTGGCTCGGCGTGATCGGTCAGCCACTTTTGCGAATCGTCCTTGGAGCTGTCCAGCAGGTAGGCTGCGACCGCGGTAGCCTGCTCCTTGCTCAGCATGAAGTTCGGCATCCGGGTGTGCGGGCGAAAAGTGTGCGGGTTGTTGATCCAGCGCACCGTCCATGACGGGTCGAGCTTGGCCGCGGCAAGCTTCAGGTAGGGACCAATCTTGTTGAGGTCCTCGTAACTTTGCACCAGATGGCATCCGGCGCAGCCGAGCTGCTCGAACAGCCGCTCGCCGGCAACCCAGTGCCCGGCGATCTGAGCACCGTCTGCCGTCCTAAGCGATCCGACATCGATGTGGCATTTGATGCAGCGCGACTCCATTTTTGGGCCTTGAAGCAGCGGGTGCTCCCAGAACTCGTCGAGCCCGTGCGCTTGAATCACCGAGTTGAGCGCCGGTCCCTGACCCTCGTGGCAGGGCGTGCATCCGAATTTGTCGGGCGGATGCTTCAAAATGATCTGGTTGAAGTTCGGATGGGTGCTGAACGGGTGCGGCGCGTTTTCGAAGCCGCGCATGTCTTCGCCAACGTGGCAGCTCTGGCAGCGATCGACCCGCGCAATCGCCTGGTCGAAGGCGTTGCGGTCGAAATCGTCGATCGAGTCCTGCTCAATCTTGGGTATCTTCGGATAGCGCAAGAGGACGTGCTTGCCGAACTTCACCGGGATCATCCAAGAATCGGCCTTGTCGAGCAGGTCGTCGCGATCCTTGGTGATTTTGGTGAGCTGCTCGGTGAGGTCCTGGACCCTGGAATTGATCGCGTCGATTTGGGCTTGAATTCCGGTCTGGACCGCAAGTGCCTGGTCGCTAATCGCCTGCTCTTTGGCCAAGCGCGCGTTCAACCGATCAATGTCCGCCTTGATCGGGGCGGGATTCTGGTCGACCTGAATCGCGTGATTGTAGTCGTACCAGTATTCGGTGAGCTCCGACTTGGTGAAGCGGACCGCTTGATCCTTGTCGTCGGCAATGGTCTTGACGGCGACCAGTTGGGACTTCAGATCGGCGAGCTTGGCTTCAGTTGCTCCCGACCCAATCTCTTTCTGGGCAGCCGCAAGTTGCTGTGTGAGATGAACGTAGTTGGGATCTTGCGCGAGTTTCTTGTCCAGCTCTGCGGCTTGTTGCGTGTAGTTCTCAAACGCCACCCTGGCAAACCGAACCTGGTATTGCTTCCACGGACGTCGCGAGATGTTGTCATCCCAGATCGACCAGACCGCTCCTACCAGCAACAGGGCGATCATCAGCACGAACAGGGCGCTATAGGACTTTCCTTCCTCTGCTTGATCGAGACCGAACTTGGTGGCCATCAGCGCCTGCTATTCTCCGCGACCCGCGGCCGCCTACTCAGCCGACCAGCGCTCGGCCATATAACCAAGCGCGAAGACCACGATCCCGATGCTCGTCAACTGCAGTTCCTTGCCCATCCCGTGCTCGTGCATGAGCCCGTAGTAGAGCGCGAAACCTACATCGGCGCATCCCAGCGCCTCCAGTACCTTGCCGAACAAGAACATTGCCAAGCGCGATAATCTCTTAGACGTTAATCCAGGGCGTGACCAGGATGTATTTGATGTTGAATGCGTGGCGCAACGCCATCTTCACGAATACTCCGAGCATCGCAAGAAAGAGGAAACCAGTGATTCCGAAGCGCACCGGACCCCAGCTCTCGAGCATCTCTTTGCCGCCGCCGGGGAATGACGACCAAGGATCGCCGGCCGGCCGCCGAGCAATCCACCAGTAAAAGGCCGCGTAGCCGACCACGAAGTAGAGTCCGATGACGCTGAGTCCAAAAATTGCGGCTACCGTGTAGTCGCGGATCCCGACCAGGTAGGGCAAGTCGACATTGGTAAGCGCTTCGACCAGATGGGGATCCCAAACCTGACCCGGCCAGAACCAGTTCCACCCCGGGCCCCGGAAAAAGGTCCCGATCATGATGAAGGAAACCCACAGGATGTGGAAGCCCAGGAAGAAGGTCAGGATTTCGAACTTTCGTTCCTTGAAAGTGTAGTAGCCGTTTCCGCGCGGATTAATGTCCAGGTATGGAATCAGCATCAAGCCTACGATGATGAAGCTCGGCAGGACCACGCCCGCGTACCACGGATCGAAGAAGACCAGCATTTCCTGCAAGCCGAGGAAGTACCACGGCGCCTTTGATGGATTGGGCGTGCGGGTCGGATTGGCCGGTTCTTCGAGCGGCGCATTAATTGTAAGCGACCAGATAACCAGGATAACCGTGATCGCCATCGCGCAAAGAAACTCGGCGCGCACCAGAAACGGCCAGGTGTGCAATTTGTCCTCGCCGTAAACGACCGCCTTCTTGACCGCGGTCGGACGTCTCGCCGCACCAGGTGCTTTCGGTGCGCTGCCGGCGGCCGCGGCGCCGCCGGCCGCAAATAGGCCGCGCGCGCTCGTGCCGGCGTTTAGGCTTTGTTCAAG
>DASXNP010000083.1:0-2541 GCA_036494985.1 Binataceae bacterium (SeqCode) | reverse complement strand
CGGCGGCGACGACGATTTTCCGAATGCCCACGCGGCATAGTACCCGCAGTAGCGCGCAAACCAATCCGGCAGCGGTCTATCGGCGACCGGCCGGTTCACGCTCAGAATTGCGCCGAGCCCCGGATCGATGGACATCGCGCGGCTCGCGGTTTCGACCCAATCCGGCGCGACCCAATTGTCGTCGTCGACGAAGCTGACCAGTTCGTGCCGCGCCTCGGCGAACGCGCGCATCCGCGCGTGGCTGAGGCCGAGCCTAGGCTCGCGAACGATACGCAAGGGAGCGGGTGCGCCACCTTTCCAGCACTCAACTGCCACCTCCGCGGTTCGGTCGGTCGACGCGTTGTCGATCACGATCACCTCCCACGGCACCTCGGCGCTGACCCGCTGCGTTTTGAGATGGGCGAGCGTGGGAGTCAGAAGCTTCTCCCCGTTGTGGCAACAAATCGCAACCGAGACACCCAGACTTTTCATTTGGCTTTGATACGCCTTCCGCCGGGCTGCCTACGCGCGATCCGCACGGCTCCACGATACTTCCTCAGGCGCAACAATCCGCCAAACTCCGCGCTGCACCACCGGACCGAAAATCGGTGGAGGTAGCCGCCCCGAGCCGAACAGGTCCGAAGAGGTTACGTCGAATGAGACGGCGTCCTCGATCATATCGAGCGGAGCCCAGACCGCTGCATCTTCGAACCAGATATCGAGCCAATAGCGTCCGGGGAGGAGTGGCAACTCCGGTATTTCGCAAATCACGCTGCCCGAACGCATCGGCGCGCAGGAGCTAAGCTGTTGTTCGTAACGATCGCTCAAATGAAAGATGCGATAGCCACGCTCGGTCTTCACGGTGAAACCCAGACATGGACGAATCGGCCGTTCGAGGTCGAAGGCGACCTCCACCACTAGTCTTTGTCCGGTACGAACCACTCCGATATCACCGCTAACGCCGCTGACCACGACCTCGGTCATCGCGCGCTTCTGATGGGCCGCCGGATGGCGGCCTGAATGGTTTCGTAGGTCGGCGCGGCCAGCCGGTTGGTCGACTCCCAACCTCGAGTATTGGTCGACCACACGATCGGGTTTATCGATCGCGGTGATTCGTCCACGCTCCAAGAGAATCGCCGAACTGCAAAGCGATTCGATCGCGGCCATGTTGTGACTGACGAACAGGATGGTTCGCCCCTCTTTTGCGACCTCACCCATTTTTCCAAGGCATTTTCTCTGAAAAATCGCGTCGCCGACCGCCAGTACTTCATCAACCAGCAGGATTTCGCTTTCCAGGTGAGCCGCGACCGCAAATGCGAGTCGCACATGCATTCCGCTTGAATAGTGTTTGACGGGAGTATCGATGAATTGCTCAACCCCCGCGAAGGCGACGATTTGATCGAATTTTCGTGCTATTTCGGCGCGCTTCATGCCCAGGATTGCGCCACTCAAAAAAACGTTCTCACGGCCGCTGAGCTCCAGATGAAACCCGGTGCCAACTTCAAGCAGAGTGCCCACGCGTCCGTTCAATTCAGCGCTGCCGGCGGTCGGGGTGGTCACCCGCGAAAGAACTTTGAGCAAGGTCGATTTGCCTGCGCCGTTGCCTCCCACCAGGCCCACCACTTCTCCCGGCATCACTTCGAAGCTGATGTCGCGAATCGCCCAGAACATGTCACTGACGCCCGATTCTCGTCGCGAGGTCGAACCGAATAGCCGGCCGGCTGTCGCCTCGAAGGCCTCCACGATCCCCTCCCGCAATGTACGGTAGGGAGGCACCTCCCCGATCCGGTAGCGCTTGCCAAGCCCGCGGGTCTTGATTACCGGCTCCACGAGTTACACGATATCGGCGAAATCTCGTTCCAGACGGACGAACCTCCGCGAGGTATATAAGAGCGCGGCAAAAGCGATGGTGGCGGAAATGCCTAGCGCCTGCCTGGGAATCCGCCCCCCAAGGAGCGACGCCCGAAAACCCTCAACCGTCCCACTAAGCGGATTGAGCGCTAACGCCCAGCGCCATCGAGCCGGCAAGAGCGTAACCGGAAAGATAACCGGCGTGAGGAACAGCCAGATCTGCATCATGAAGGGCACCGCGTGACGAACGTCACGGTATTTGAGGTTGAGCGCCGAGAGCCATAGCCCCGTTGCCAACGCCGTAGTCACGAGCAGGACGACGAGAATCGGCAAGAGAGCTATGCCGATTCCCGGGTAGATGCCGTAGAAGGCCATCATCGCGAACATGATAGTCGAAGCAATCCCGAGATCGACCAGACCCGCGAGCACGGTGGCGGCGGGCAGTATCACTCGCGGAAAGTACACTTTAGTGATCAGTCCCGCACTGTCGACAAGGCTATTGCTGCAGGCTGTGACGACACTCTGAAAGAAAGTCCACGGCAGCAGTCCCGCATACGCGAAAATAGGGTAGGGCAGGCCCTCCGAGGGGAGCCGGGCGAGCTTGCCGAACAATACTGAAAACACCACCATTGTCAGAAACGGCTGCAGGATCGCCCAACCCGCTCCCAACATTGTCTGCTTGTAGCGTACCCTGATGTCGCGCCATGCGAG
>DASXNP010000082.1:0-7256 GCA_036494985.1 Binataceae bacterium (SeqCode) | reverse complement strand
CGAATCCTCTAGTTGCCGCTGCCGCTGCCGGCCGCCGTCGCGCGCCGCGGGCGGCGCACGACGCGGACCTTGCCGCTGGTCGAGCCGCCGCAGAAGAAGCGGTCGCCGCCGTCGGATTCGAGCCCCGACACGGCCGTTCCGGGCGGCATCTCGAGGCTTTCGAGCACCTCTCCGGTGCGCGGATCGACCCGCCGCACTTCGCTCGCGTCGCCTTCCCAGGTGCCGTGCCAGAGCTCCCCGTCGATCCAGGTGACCCCGGTGACGAAGCGGTTGGACTCGATCGTGCGAAGAATTGCCCCTGTTTGGGGATCGACTTGATGTGTAACTCCCACCGTTCGATACCTGGCGCTAAATCTATCTCATGACCAACAACGAGCGATGGGCGGCGAATGGAACCGCGTGAATCGGTGCCGGCGCAGGACATCGACCGAACGCGGGACGGAAACGCACGCACGCTGAAAGACACCCGAAGGAAGGAGAGAAGAGCGATGACGAAGCAAATGACCGGTACACGTGAAGATTGGCGAGCAGCCCGACTCGGGCTGCTCAAGGAGGAGAAGGAGCTAACGCGGCGCAGCGACGAGCTGGCGCGCCGACGTCAGGAGCTGCCGTGGGTCCGGATCGACAAGGAGTACCGATTCGAGACCGATGAAGGGAGCGCCTCGCTGGCAGACCTCTTCAGACGGCGCTCGCAGCTCCTCGTATACCACTTCATGTTCGGGCCCGACTACACCGCGGGTTGTCCGTCCTGCTCGGCGATCGCGGACGGGTTCGACGGCTTCGCCGTCCACCTGGCCAACCACGACGTCACGCTTTGTGCGGTGTCGCGGGCGCCGCTGGCGAAGCTGCAAGCGTACAAGCGGCGGATGGGGTGGACGTTCCCCTGGGCGTCCGCGCTTGGCAGCGACTTCCACTTCGACTTCAACGTCCATTTCACCGAGGAGCAACAGCGCGAGGGAGGCATCGAATACAACTACCGGCGCGGGGCGGCGTTGCAGTTGCGCGGCAACGAGGGGCCCGTCGCCCAGTTCGCGGCCATGTGCGGAACCGACGCGCCCACGTACTCGCGCGAGAGGCCGGGCATGAGCGCGTTCGTGCTGGAGGAAGGCGTCGTCTACCACACCTATTCCACCTATGCGCGCGGACTGGACGGCCTCTGGGGCATGTACCAGTGGCTCGACCGGCCCCTAAAGGGCGCAACGAAACCGGCGCCTGGTGGCGTCGCCACGACGAGTACGACAAGCGCTGAGCCAAGTCGTGGGTGTCGTCGGTGCAACCGAGGGACGGGAGATCTCACGACGGATGGTTTCCGAGCGAGCTTCCCAGCGAGCCTTCTTCGGCGTCTCGGCGCTGCTCTTCGCCGCCAGCGCGGCGGTGACGATTGTCTGGTGCGCGTCCATGTCGGCGATGGGCGAGATGCCGATGCCCGGCGGCCGGACGATGTCAAGGGCGTGGATGCGGATGCCCGGACAGACGTGGCCCGGCGGCGCGGCGTCGTTCCTCGGCATGCGGGTCGGGATGATGGTAGCCATGATGCTGCCATCCTTGGTGCAATGCTGTGGCGCTACCGCCAGGCCGTCGGCAGGACAGGCGAGACGCGCCTGGGTCGGCTGACCGCGCTCGTGGGCGTGGGGTACTTCTTCGTGTGGACCGTGTTTGAAATGGCCGCTTTCCGCTGGCGTTGCGCTGGCGGCGATCGAGATGCAGCTGCCGGCGCTCGCGCGCGCCGTTTCGGTCGCGGCCGGCGTGGTCGTCCTCATCGCCGGCGCGCTCCAATTCAGCGCGTGGGAGGCGCGTCACCTTGCCTGCTGCCGGGAGGCACCCGGGCGCGGCCGTGGGTTGCCGGCCGACGCCGGCACGGCTTGGCAACACGGCCTGCGCCTCGGACTCCACTGCAGCCACTACTGTGCCGGTCTGATAGCGATCCTCCTGGTCATTGGGGTCATGGACCTTCGCGCGATGGCTGTCGTGGCGGCAGCCATCACCGTCGAACGTCTCGCACCGGCCGGTGAGCGCGTCGCGCGAGCCATCGGGGCCGTCGTCGTCGGGGCAGGGTTGTTTCTGATCGCGCGAGCAGCCGGGCTCGGATAGCGGAATTCGCATCGCAGAAACACGAACTGGCCGAGTGCCTGCGCCGGATGCCCCGGCACGGCACCATCCACGACTCGCTCTACAATGCGTTTCAGTTTCGGACTGTTTGCTGCGTACGAGCTGGAGTCGGAAAACCGAAACTGCTCCAGAAACTCATCAGCGAATGGCGCTCGCATTATCGCAGACCGAATGACGCTCGCCTGATCGGGGGGAGCGACGAGGAACTGGTCGACGGGTAGTACGGCACGAAATGCCGGATGTCATCCAAGAGCTGCAATGATTCAAGCGAAGAGTACCTACGTCTTCAGTTTGTGAGGTAGTGCATCGTAGGCAAATACTCGCGGAAACGTCTTCTTATATCGCGTCCAGCGGAACCCTGCGTTTTTCGTCGTCCTACAAATTGTCGACACAGTTCTGCCGCCCGCTCTAAGCGCGAATTAACAAACGCCGCACGGTCTGCGATTGCCTCCAACCTCGATTCGAGCCATCATCTCGACGTACGACTCAACAGCGGTCGATGGGTGGAATGGGGGCTGTCAACTATTATGAGTAGCACTGAGCAGGCGGATTTTGATTCGTGCATCGGTAAGGGGACCAAGGTTTCGGGCAAGTTGAATTTCGACGCCCCGGCGCGGATCGAGGGCGAGGCGGAAGGCGAAATCAGCGGGAGCGAGATCACAGTTTCCGAGGGCGCAGTGGTAGCCGCTCACATCAAAGCGGTGAAGGTGACTGTTGCCGGGGTTGTCAGCGGCGAGATCGTCGCCTCGGAACGAGTCGAATTGCTCTCGAGCGCCCGGGTTCGATGCAACATCAACACGCCGAGTCTAGTATTGAATGAAGGGGCTACCTTCGACGGGGACTGCAAGATGCCAAAGGCACAGATCGCCGCCGCTTAGGTCGGTCTCAAGCGGGGCGAGAAATCCACAGCTCTTTGATCGACCCCGGGGAGACTCCGCGCCACGTCAGGTTCGCTGCGCGAGTGCGTACCAACCCCACTGAGTAGGGAAGAGGCTCTCTTATGGGGCCAATTCCTGAAAATGGGTGAGGACGGTCTCGACCCGCAGCCGGTCCTCTCTTTTTATGATCCGCCCTTGCGGATCGGTTTCTAACTGCTCGCGATCCCCGAGTAGGGTCTCAACCGTCCAGCGGGTGGGCGAGTTGGGGTAGCGAAAATAAGTTAGCTTCGGCGAACTCGCGACCAACGTCGCCGAATCGATCAGCGCAACGCGCCCCGTATATCGATCGAGCCCACGGGCGGAAATGTGAGCGATAATCAAAGCCTTGAACAACAGCAGATCGGCGTCGATCTCCTTGAACCGACCGAGCTTTGTCGAAACGGTATCGCGGCTGCCCATGGCGACCAGCGTCCCGCTTAGAAGCTCTCCGCTCAACTCATAGATCACGCTGCGGGCGAACGGTCCGCGTGCATAACTCGATTCAATTCGTTCGATTTGAGATTCGGCGTCAATGGTCGCGACTACCCGATGAACATTCGCACCGTCGGCCGATACGCGCCGCCCACTAAGTTTGCCTTTTTCCAGGCGGCTCTCTTCGACCCCGATAAGCACGGAGTCCCTCCTCATCTCGTAGACATAGTTCCCAAGCGGGGGCGTCATGCGCATTTGCGATCAACGGCGCTTCGAATCCGTTCCGAGCGCCGCCCTTAGCGAGAAGGCGAGATCCGGCGCGTGGGTCTCGTGCTTGAAGTACACAAAGACCTCTGCACCCTCATCCGCGAAGCCCGCGATCCGATCAACCCAACCTCGCAAGCCGTTCGCGTCGTAAGTTTCGTTTCGCAGCCGAAGGTAAACGAAAGATGAGGTGCGTGCCACTGGGCTGCTGATCTGCTCGCTTTCGGAGATGCACAACGCCGCGCCCCCGGTGCGCAGTGTTTCCATTACGGCGTCCTCAAACCACGACCGGTCCCGAAATTCGAAGGCCGCGCGAAGGCGCCCGGCGACCTGCTTGAGAAAATCTGCCAGCAGGGCGACATCGCACTTGAAGCCGGGCGGCAGTTGAAAGAGCACGGGTCCGAGTCTTTCTCCCAAAGCAGAGGACGTCTCGATGAAATGATTGAGGGAATCTTCAACTCCGCGAAGCCGAGCCCAGTGAGTGATCCGTTGCGGCGCCTTCAACGCGAAACGGAAAGTTTCCGGCGTTTGCGCCGCCCACTTTTCGAGCATCTGGCGCCGGGGCATCGCGCGGAAGGTGTAGTTGATTTCAACTGTCGGGAGCCGTTGCGCGTACCACGAGAGCATCTTGGTTCCGGCAAGTTTCTCTGGATAGAAGTTACCGAGCCATTCTTTGTAACTAAAGCCCGATGTTCCAATCCGAATCTCGCCGGGTGAACTCATACGATTGCGAAACTATCGACCCCTGATGTGTTGAACAAGCCGGCGGTGTTTTGGAAGGCAGCGGCCTCCAGACAGGACGAACTCGCCGCCGGTTACCAAGCCAAACGCAAAGGAATCCGCGCGATCATCTTAACTCCGCGAATGGTGATTTTGGCCGCTCGGGTGCTAGTCGTGAGGATCCCCATTAGCCGACTTGTAGGGCTTCTCTGGCCTTGGGACCCTACCGAGCTACTCAGCTTAGCACTTCGGAGACAATCGAGGACGGATCGACCATCCGAATCGAGGTCGGCGAGCCGAGCGCGCCTTTGGGCTTCCATCGCAAGCACGACCCAGTTCTGCACAGTAAATAACCACGTCGGCAGCCCAGAGGTGGTCAACGGGATTTAGCCAACCGTATTGCAAACCAATTCACCGCGGCGAAGCGGTATGCGTCGCCGGGCGGGATCATAGCGCCGGGTCGAGCGTCTACGGTAGTCCTGCCTTTAAACTCTGCGAAGCCGGGTAGCTGCTCGACATCGCTACAATTAGAAGCAATTACAAGCAGACTCCGATCAACAAACGAACCGGTGGTCAACCCGAAGCTGGAATTCCCCGAAGGTTAGCCTTCGTAGGCCCAGACGGGCAGGCGATAGCGCTGCTACCTTTAGCGCGCTTAGACGGCGACGTCTTAGGAATCGTTCCACAAGTCGGGACCAGCGCGGGTGGCAATACCGAGCTTGGGACCGTAGGAGGCGCGTACTGATCGCTGCCACCGGCCCAACCGTCTTGAAGATTTGCATACAGGTTGAAGATTTGCATACAGGCTGCACGCGATTTACTTGGCTAAGAAAGGCTAGCCTTAGCCAAGCTTCTTGTAGCTGTTAAAGGATGTGTTGCATTGTGTGGCCTATTTTGTCTAAATCTTGAAGTATATAGTTTAGTAAGAGGTGGCAAAGAACCTTTTAAGAGGGTTTGGCTTCTATGGTAACGGAACTAAAAGTCCTGACGGTTAATGAACTTTCTGATTATCTTCGCGTGCATCGCTCGACCATTTATCGGCTGCTCAAGCGGGGACAGCTTCCCGGCTTCAAGATCGGAAGCGACTGGCGCTTCAACATTGAGGCGATCGATAGGTGGCGCCTGGAGCAGGGCGGGCAAACCATGCTCGACGAAGCTGACGTCGCCAGTCGTTAGCTTGGTCTTGCGAAAAGTCTCGTGACGACCTTCTGGCGTCACCCCAGAGCCTTGGGATCCCGAGGCTCGGTGCGCATTTATCCCAAAAATCTCGCTTTGGGGTCTAGGTGACCCTGCGCGCCTATTCCCGGCCCGGTTCGCAATTCGAATGCTCGAGGCGGCCATCTTGGCGTTGCTCGCTTAATCGCTCTAGACTAGCGGGCGGTGTCGACCGAAGTATCCAAGAAAACCCGCTTCTTCACCGAGTCCGTCATCCGGGAAATGACCCGGCGGGCGCTCAAGAGCGGCGCGGTTAATCTTGCGCAAGGCTTTCCGGATTTCGCCTCGCCCGGCGAACTCAAAGAGGCAGCTAAGCAGGCCATCGACGCCGATTTTAACCAATATGCGATCACGCATGGATCGCCTAATTTCCGCCGCGCGATCGCGGACAAGGCTCGGAGTTACAACCAGCTCCAGTGCGATCCCGATCTTAATGTCACCGTAACGTGCGGCGCGACCGAGGCGATGATCGCAACGCTGCTGGCGGTTATCAATCCGGGCGATGAAGTTATAATCTTCGAGCCGTTTTACGAGAACTACGGCCCCGATGTAATCCTGGCGGGCGCCTTGCCCAAGTATGTATCGCTGCGCGGACCAGATTTCACCTTCGATCCGGCTGAGCTCCGTGCCGCCTTCGGGCCGCGCACCAAAGCAATCGTGGTCAACACGCCGCACAATCCGACCGGTAAGGTCTTCAGCCAAATCGAGCTGGAGGAAATCGCAGCGCTCTGCCGGGAGTTCGATACCCTCGCAATCACCGACGAGATCTACGAGTACATCCTGTATGGCAACGCCCGCCATCTCTCGATCGGCAGTCTACCGGCCATGCCGGATCGAACCGTGACCATCAGCGGCCTCTCTAAGACCTACTCGATCACGGGATGGCGTCTAGCTTACACGATCGCTTGCGAGCGGCTCACCTCCGCGATCCGCAAAGTGCACGATTTTCTCACGGTCGGCGCGCCCCATCCGCTGCAGGAGGCCGGCGCAACCGCTTTGCGTTTGCCGCAAACCTTCTACGCGGACCTGAAGGCGATGTACGAGCGCAAGCGTGCGATGCTCTTCGATGGCCTGAACCAGGCGGGCCTCAAATGTTATCCGCCGGCCGGTGCCTATTACATCATCGCGGACGTAAGCCGCTTCGGTTTTGCTGATGATTTCGAAGCGGCCGGCTTCGTTCTGGATCACGTGGGCGTGGCCTCGGTGCCCGGATCCAGCTTCTACCACCACGCGGGAATCGGACGAGGGACGCTTCGCTTCACCTTCTCCAAGAGCGACGCAACCATCGCTGCAGCCGTCGAGCGCCTGGCCCGTATTGATTTGAAGTTTCGCGAGTTCAGGGAAGATCGGCGCGCTCGCTGAATCCGAGATCAGGTGTTGCACACCGGGATCGGACGACGAGATAGCTTGCGATCGCGGTGATAGACACTGAGGCCGCCTTTCGGCGGCGCTCACAAAGACATCACGCAAGGCGTTGATGTGACGAGGAATTTCCAGCTTCCGCAGCAACGCCCCGACTAACCGAGCCAACTAGGGGATCGCACATCATTCAGCCGCAGCGCATTGAAAGCCGCGCACTCGGCCTTCGCAACCTTTCAA
>DASXNP010000081.1:0-2389 GCA_036494985.1 Binataceae bacterium (SeqCode) | reverse complement strand
GAACGGCATAATCGACCCGGGACGCCGATGCGGTGCGGGCTCAATTGCCGCAAGCTCGGCTTCAGGTGAAGTCACGTCTTTTAGATGGGTCGCGATGTACCACACGTTGCCGAACGGATCCTTCACCCCGGCATAGCGATCGCCATAGCTCTGGTTGACCGGCTCATCGATCGAAATCGCCCCGGCCTCAAGCGCACGTTTGTAGACCGCGTCGGTGTCCGCAACATACAGATGGAGCGCGGGCGGCATCGGCTGATAGGGACCGTGCGCCTCGCCCATCGCGATGATCGAATCCCCGATACGAATCTTCGCGTGGTGCACGGTGCCGGCCGGGTCCTGGGCGCGAAACACCTCCTCCGCCCCGAACGCCTGTTTGAAAAAATCGATCACTTTGGGTGCGCCCTTGGGATGCAAATATGGGGTTACGTTATACATCCCCTCGGGCAACGGCTCGGCGTCCTCGCGATGGGTCGCGATATACCAATGGTTACCGAAGGGATCTTTGACGCTCGCCTCACGGTCGCCGTAGTCCTGATCGGTCGGTTCATGAAGGGAGCTTGCGCCGAAGCGGAGCGCCCGCGCGTACGTCGCGTCGGCATCTTTGACGAACAGCCAAATCGCGGTCGGGTTCGGCTGATACTTGTCGATCGCGTCGGCCACTTCGATCATTGAGTCTTCGATCTTGAGTTGCGCGTGGGCAATCTGATCGCCGCGCGGAACCCGGAAGATCTCCTCTGCGCCGAAAGCGTTCTTGAGGAACTCGACGAGCTTCGAAGCACCTTTGACCTGAAGATACGGAGTGATGCTGTGGTAACCTTCGGGCACGCCCCCAACCTCGAGCGCTGGCTTACTCTGTGGCGCGCTCGGAGTCTCCCTCATCCAAGCCACCATGCGCCGCGTCATCTCTTCGGGCGCGACATCTTCCTTGTGCGTCGAAACAATCCACAGATGACCGAACGGATCCTCCAGCCGTCCGCCGCGATCGCCATAGAACTGGTCGGCAATCGGAAAGACTACTTTCGCGCCGGCTGCAATCGCGCGCTCGGCGAACGCATCCACATCTTCGACATAGAGCCCGATCGGCACCGATGATCCGCCAAGCGACTGTGGACTCCGGTTGTAGGGCGTTTCTTCGGGCGCGATATCGATCGGCGAATCGCCAAGCTTGATCTGCGCATGGATGAAGTGGCCGCTGGAATCGTTCAACCGGATCAACTCAGTCGCGCCGAACGCCTTCTTGTAGAATTCGATCGCCCGCGGCGCATCGCGAACCACCAAGCATACGTTGGCGGTATGCGAACCCGGCGCAATGTAGTTCGGCTTCTTCTCGGCGGCCTGCAGGGCAGTGGTGCTTGCGGGCGTCATCCGCGACACCAGATCCTTCTTAAGCCGCAGTTTGAAGTCGTGGTCCGGGAGATCGCGCAGGTCGGACGCCAAGCGAAGGATTGCGGCGAGACGGGAATCGATCCGTGGAAGTTTGCGCTCGCGATCGGTCATCATTCTGTCGATTGCGCGGTCGAGCTGCTGCGTTAGCGGCGTGCCTACGGTGCTTCGCCCGCTTCGTTGGTTAGCTCGTTTCATCGCTTTCCCACCATCGTCCGCAGACTCTGCAGACCGCGAAACTGCAGCTGCTTGATGGCGCCCTCACTACGCCCGATGTCTTTGGCAATTTCCGCAATGCTTTTTTCCTGCGCAAAACGCATGGTGATCACGCGGCGCTGATCGGCCGGCAGCTTTTCCACCAACTTGAAGAGGCGGGCGCGTTGCTCGACTTCGTCAAGATCGGCGGCGGTGAGCGGATCCTGCTTTGGGAACTCGCGCAGTTTGATGGCCTCGAGCCGCGCGACGCGCTTCCCGCGATCCGTTATCTCGTGGGCAGCGATGCGAAACAGCCACGCCACGAACGGCACGCCGCGCCATTCGAAGCGCGAAAGATTCTTGAGCGCGCTGTGGAAAACGTCGGCGGTGAGATCCTGTGCTTGATCGCGGTCTTGGACCCGTCTGGCGATAAACGCGTAAATCCGTTCGAAATTGTTCTCGTAAAGCTGCGCGAAGCACGCAGGATCGCGCTGCGCGGCCTCTATCAAGCGGCGCTCCGCGGCGTCTTTCTGGGGACGCTTTACCGCAGGTTCTCCAGCCACCTTGGTCTCTAATTACCTAAACTCTTGGGCCGCGAAAAGGTTACGCGCGCGCCGGCCCCGCCTCGGGTAACCGCCGAGCCGTTATCTAACCGATATTTAGAGGCGGTGTCGAGGAACCTCGGGTTTCACAGCGCAGGCCATGAAGCAATCGCGGTAGTCTCAGGACCTTTCGCTTTTGAGAGCCCGACCTATCCGAGCAAATTCCGACCTAAGCGGCTTGCCTCGGACCAGGCGCCTTTACAATTCAA
>DASXNP010000080.1:0-4311 GCA_036494985.1 Binataceae bacterium (SeqCode) | reverse complement strand
CAGCGATGAGATACCGCGCCCCTGAGGGTACCACCGCCGATTCCGGTGGCCGCGGCCCGCTTTAGTCAAAATACTCTTGGGATCGCGGAATCGCTGCTATTCTTACCTAGCTTAAGCGCGTGGCTTAGTCGGTTGCCCACCTTCAAGCCGGCCGAGCGCTTTCATGCAACCGAGCGCTAAGCCGTGATGACCCGCGCAGCGGTCTCTTTTGCTTCGGATCCGACTTTGGAGTCCTCCTCAATCGGTGCGTCTACGCGCCGCGGCGTGATTGAAAGGCATCAGTTAGAGCGGGGACCATGACGGACCAATCGGCAACAATCTTGATTGCCGCGCGGTCGAAAATCGGCGCCTCGGGATCGTTGTTGATCGCGACCACGGTGTGGGCGCGTTTGATTCCGACCGTGTGATTGGGCACGCCGCGGATTCCGATCGCGAAATAAAGCCGCGGATCGATGGTTTTGCCAGTGAGACCTACCTGGAGCTGGCGCGGGACCCATCCCGCATCGGTGACTCGCCGCGTGGCGCACAAGGCGGCATCTAGCACACGCGCGAGTTGCTTGACTGTCGCGACACCCTCGGGACCGCCAACGCCGGTACCTACTCCGACTACGACGTTTGCGCCTTCAAGCGGCGCCAGCGTTTCGTCGAGCACCGCGTGGCAGCGAACCGTAGAGCTCAGAGGTTTGCGGAAATCGCAGTGCGCCGTCGTAATACGCGCGATCCTAGAGGGGGCGGGCGCGCTCAGCTCGAGGACCCCCGCTCGCACGGTAGCCATCTGCGGGTAGGTTTTGGAGAGGATCGGGGCGATCACGTTACCGCCGAAGGCGGGCTTCAGAGCGACCAGTCGGCCTTCGGAATCGAGGTCAAGCCCGATCGCGTCGCCGGTCAGTCCCAGATTGAGCTTTGCCGCGAGCCGCGGCCCCCAATCGCGGCCGCGCTCGCTAGCGGTGAGAAAAAGCCCCCACGGCGCGCGGGTACGAACGAAATCGGCGACTGCCGCAGCGGTTGCATCGGGCGAATACGACTGCAGCGCAACGCCGTCGAGGGTAGCTATCTCATCGGCCCCGTAACTGGCCAGCAGCGTGGCATGCGCCGGCGCGGGAGAAGCGATGAGCAGCGCTATGACGGATCCTCCAAGGCGGGTCGCGAGTCGGCCGGACTGGCTTAATAGCTCCAGCGTCGCTCGGGTGACGCGCCCGTTGTGGTCGGTCTCGCATGCGACCATGATGTCCTTGCCCTTTTCGGGGTGTCGAACCTCTGGCGAGACTGAATCGTGGGCGGGTGCGCGCGGACGAAGCGCGCCGCGGGCTTCGAGCAGTCGCAAAACTTCAGCCGCCGCTTTTTTTGGCTCGGTCCCATCAACCGTACATCCGATGACCTTGATCGGCTCTTGAAATCGGATCTCTTCGACCCACGTGGGCGACCCGGCAAGTCCGAAAAGTTTGGGGTCATCGCTTAGTTCGGATGCGCGCACCGCGGTCACAGACCTGCCTTTGGCCTGCTCGACCGCACCCGGCTTGAGCTTGATGGGCTGCGCTACCCGTTCGGCGCAGCTGATCAGCGCAGGCATCACCGCTTCGACCTCGTCGAAGCCCTCATCGCTTTCACGCTCAGCGCGAAGAGTCGCGCCGTCGATTTCCAGCTTGCGCACGCCCGTAACCTGGGCGATCCCCAGCAGCTCAGCGATCTCGGGACCGACTTGACCCGTTTCGGCGTCGAGCGAATATTTGCCCATCAGGATGAGATCGAAATTCTCGCGGCGAAGCCATGCCGCAAGCGCGCGGGCGGTCGCGAGTGTGTCTGAACCTGCGAAGGCACGGTCTTCGAGGTGAACCGCCCGATCCATTCCCATCGCGAGAGCGTCGGCAAGCGCCGACCTGGCTTGCGGCGGCCCCATCGTCACGACAACGGTTTCGCAACTGAATTTCTGCTTGAGTTCGGCGGCCAGGGAAATCGCACGGAGATCAAAAGCGCTGATCACATTGGGTCCGTCGCGCCTGATCGTGCGGGTCGCAACATCAAAATTCGCGTCTTCAATAAGCGGTATCTGCTTGATGCAGACCGCGATTTTTCGCATCAGTGGATTTTCCACAAGGCGAGCTAACCAGCGTTGCCTCGCGCGTGCAACCTGCCTGCTTAAGACTAAAGGTACGGCCCTTATTATCGGCTCACAGCCAATCCTGTAAGTTCAGAGGGTGAAATCGAGTCGCGCGCTCGTCGCCGTACTTTTGGCGGCTCAATGCACCGGCTGTGGCGCCGGATGCAATCCCCCAACCGGCCGCGCGCAGACACCGGGTGCCGCTCGAATCGTATCGCTGGCGCCGTCGGTCACGGAGACACTTTTTGCTTTGGGCGCGGGCCCTCAGGTCGTGGGAGTTTCAAGCTTCTGCGATTATCCGGCACGCGTGAACAGTCTGCCGCGGGTGGGGAGCTTCCTAACGCCTAATATCGAACAGATCATCGCGCTTCGCCCAAGCCTTATAATCGGACTGGTGATCGCATCCAATCAGCGCCAGATCAAAGCCCTCCAATCGATGGGCTTCCCGGTTTTGCTTGTAGGAGAGGAAACCTGGGGCGACATCGAGCGAAGCATCGAGCAGCTCGGAGAGCGAACCGGTCACCCCAGGGAGGCCAGGGCGTTGCTGGCCCAGATTCATAGCCACTTCACATCGGTCAAAAGGCGCCTGGCAGATACCAGTTCGCCGCGGGTCCTCATGCTGGTGGGCCATCAGCCGATGGTTGCGGTCGGATCCGGAAGCTTTCTCGACGAACTCTTGAAGACCGCGCATGCTAACAACATCGCCCAGCTAGCGGGGCAGGAATGGCCGCGGCTGACGATGGAGTTCGTAGTGGCAACCGCGCCCGAGGTGATCATCGACGGGCAGATGGGCAGCGACGCGACGGCCCCGGATAGTTTCTGGGCGCGGTTCGTCACGATCCCGGCCGTCAGGGATCATCGTGTTTTCGGTTACGACGAGGACTCAACGCTGCGGCCCGGACCTCGAGTCTGGCAGTCGTTGGAGACGCTGGCGGCAATGGTTCACCCCGAAGCGCCCAAACCCGCTCCCGATTCGTCACCACCTAAGCCGGAAGCCGCTCCCCAATCGACCGGCGGAGACCGCTGATTGTCTGCACCACAGTTTGAACGACTTTCAGCTCCGAATCGCCTGCCCAGGGAGATTGCGGGCAATGCCGAGAGCGATCTGAGCGGCGCCTATCTTACGCGTTCGCGGATGACGGTTGTCTTGGGTACCTTGATGCTGCTGCTCTGCGTGGTCGTCGCGATCGCAACAACCTTTGGCAGCGTGCCGATAAACATCACCCGGGCGCTGCGCGATGGTGCAAGTCCCGATCACGCGATTTTCTTTACCGCTCGGGTACCACGCGTGGTCATGGGCTTGATCGTCGGAGCCGTGTTGGCTTCGGTGGGAGCGGCCTTGCAGGCGTTGGTTCGCAACCCGCTCGCCGAGGGCGGGATTCTTGGGATTTCAGGTGGCGGAGCACTGGGTGCGGTTCTGGCGCTGATTTTCGGCACCCACTTCGGTGGCACGGAGCTGTTGGTTCCGCTGAGTGCCTTCATCGCGGCGCTGGCAACCACTGTCGCAATCTATCGCTTGGCACAGATCGACGGGCGGCTGGAACCGTTCAGCCTGCTTTTGGTCGGCGTAATCTTCAACGCGATGTGGGGCGCCGCCATTCTGCTGATAAACAGCCTGGTCAACTTCTACCACGCGGACAGCATCCTGTTCTGGCTGATGGGAAGCCTGGAGGCGCCCACCTACGAGGAATCCCTGGTTACCGGGGTGCTCGGCGCGATCGGGTTCGCGGTTCTGGTCTACTATGCTCGCGATCTGAATCTGATGAGTCTGGGCGACGAAGCCGCCAGCGACCTCGGGGTAGATCTCGACTGGGTCCGACGCGCGATCTTCATTTCTACTTCGGTAATGATCGGGGTCGCGGTATCGGTAAGCGGCATGATCGGGTTCGTGGGACTAATCGTGCCGCATCTCTTGCGGCTGGCTTTCGGCGCGGACCATCGTTTGTTGCTGCCGGCTTCGGCGATCGGCGGCGCGGGTTTTATGGTCGCAGCGGACTTGGCGGCGCGAACCGTAATCGCACCAGCTGAACTTCCGGTCGGAGTCATTACCGCACTCTGCGGCGGCCCGTTTTTCATCTTCCTGCTGCGGCGTGAAGGTAAGCGAACGATCGGCATCGTATGACTCATTCGCTGCGCGCCGGCACGGTGTTGACGGCCCGCGAGATTCGCGCCGCCTACGCCGGCGGTTCAGAAGTTCTCCACGGCATATCGCT
>DASXNP010000079.1:0-6922 GCA_036494985.1 Binataceae bacterium (SeqCode) | reverse complement strand
TGCCGGAATGGTGCCATGCGGGCTTGGTGCGCGTGACACGTTGCGCTTGGAGGCAGGTTTGCCCTTGTACGGCCACGAACTCGATCGCGAAACATCGCCGCTCGAAGCCGGACTAGCGAGCTTCGTAAAGCTCGGACGCCTCTTTGTCGGCAGCGCGGCGTTGGAAGCCGAAAACACCACAGGTATGAAGAAGAATCTCGTCGGACTTGGTCCGGACGACGGCAAAACCATCGCCCGCCAGGGATATCGAGTCTTCCGTAATGGGCTGCCCGCGGGCGTCGTAACCAGCGGCACGTTCGCCCCCACAATTGGGCATCCGGTCGCGATGGCTTACATGAGCGGCGCGCGTCCCGAAGTGGGGACCGAGCTCGCAGTCGAGGTTCGCAACCGCCTGATTCCGGCTCGGGCCCTCAGGCTTCCCTTCTACCGCGGCCCAAAAAGGGCGCCGGCGATCGCGAAATGATCTACGCGAAGGACGTGTATCAATGAGATTTTTCCCTCACACCAATGACGACATATCCTCGATGCTCGAGACCATCGGGGTGGATTCTATCGAAGTTCTCAGCGCGCACGTGCCCGCCGACTTGCGCGCCACCGCGCGGCTCAAGCTCGCCCCGGGCCGCAGCGAGGCCGAAGTTGCGGCGATGATTTCGTCGCTCGCCCAACGCAATCTTGGCGCCGACGGATTCACGAGCTTCCTCGGCGGAGGCTACTATCGCCATTACGTACCCGCGGCGGTCCGCGCGATCGCATCGCGCGCCGAGTTCGCGACCTCTTACACGCCCTATCAGGCCGAAGCCAGTCAGGGCAGTTTGCAAGCGATCTTTGAATTTCAAACCCTGATTTGCCAGCTCACCGGGCTCGATGTTGCCAACGCGAGCATGTACGACGGCGCCTCTGCCGCGGCGGAAGCGGTTCTGATGGCGCGCCGGATGAATTCTAAACGCAAGCTGGTCGCCGTTTCTCGCGGGTTGTGGCCCGACTATCGAATTGCGATCCGGACCTACCTGTCTGCGCTCAAGGGAGTCGAGGTAGTAGAGCTTCCGTTTGACCCCGCGACCGGGTCGACCGATCTCGGTGAAGTCCGTCGAATCGCTGACAAGAATCTGCTCTGCGTGGCGGCTGGCTATCCGAACGCCTTCGGCGTGATCGAGCCGTTGTCGCAAATCGCGGCGGTTACGCGTGAGGCCGGCGCTGCGTTGATCAGCGCGACCGCCGAACCCCTCGCGCTCGCGCTGCTCAAAGCGCCCGCGGAACTCGGGGTTGATGTCGCAGTCGGCGAGGGTCAGAGCTTCGGCTTACAACTGCAGTACGGCGGACCCGGCGTTGGATTCATGGCCGCTCGCTCGGCCTATCTTCGGCAGATGCCTGGCCGTTTGGTGGGTCAAACCCGTGATCGCGACGGTGCGCGCGCCTTCTGCTTGACTCTGGCCGCGCGGGAGCAGCACATCCGACGCGAAAAGGCTACCTCGAACATCTGCACCAATCATTCGCTCTGCGCGCTCGCGGTTTGTGCTTATCTCGCGTTGATGGGTCGCCAGGGCCTGCGCGAACTCGCGGCTCATAATCTTGAACTGGCGCACGCAACGGCACTGGCGCTAGGTTCGCGGGGGCTGCGAAGGCGGTTCAGCGGCGCTTTCTTCAACGAATTTGCGGTCGCTGTCAAAGACCCGCGCTCGGCGCTCGCGGCCGCGGAGAAGAATCGCATCCTGGCGGGGATCGACCTCGGCCGCGACTATCCGGAATTGTGCGGCAGCCTGCTCCTGTCGGTTACCGAGCTAAACAATGACCGCGAAATAACTGCGTTGTGCGATTCGATCGCGGAGGCGGCGTGATGGCCGGTGCCGGGAAAATCGGAGTGTTCGACGATTCAATCGAAAGCGGCGAAGCTCGAATCTCCAATGGCAAAGCGCCGCTTAGCAAACCTCGCGCCTCGCAGTTGGCATCCGACGGCGCGGTCCCTCTGATCTTCGAATTGTCGTCACACGGGCGCCGGGGCTCCGATCTCGCGGCGCCTCGCGGCGCAGTCGAGCGGGCCGTCGAGACACTCGGCGCAGATCTATGCCGCGCAGATCTTGAGGCATTTCCCGAACTGTCTGAGCCCCAGGTGATGCGCCATTTTCTGCGTCTCTCGCAACAGAACTTCGCCGTGGCGCTGCAGTTCTATCCGCTCGGATCGTGCACGATGAAGTACAATCCGGTCGTCAACGACGAGCTTGCCGGACTGCCGGGATTCGCCCAACTCCATCCGCACACGCCCGATCGTCTGGCCCAGGGTGCGCTCGGCTTGATGTGGGACCTGGAATCAATGCTGGCCGAAATCTCTGGTATGGACGCGATCTCGCTCCATCCTGCCGCGGGTGCCCAGGGTGAGTTTGCCGGGCTGCTTATCGCGCGCGCGTTTCACCGCAAGCGCGGTGAGAATCGGCACAAGATTCTGATCCCCGACACCGCCCACGGCACCAATCCGGCGAGTTGCACCCTGGCGGGATTCGAGGTCGCGACCATCAAGTCAAGCAAGCGGGGCTTCATCGAGGCGAGCGAGATCGAGCACGCCGTCGGCCCAGATGTAGCGGCGCTGATGGTCACGAATCCGAACACGCTAGGAATCTTCGAGCCGGAAATACAAAAGATCGCGTCCATCCTGCACGCAAAAGGCGCGCTGCTTTATCTCGACGGGGCCAATTTCAACGCTTTGATGGGTGTCGCGAAGCCTGGCCACATGGGCGCCGACATCGTTCAGATGAATCTCCACAAGACTTTCTCGACGCCCCACGGCGGAGGCGGTCCGGGTGCCGGACCTATCGCAGTCAAGCGAGATCTCGAGCCGTTTTTGCCCTCGCCGCGAATACTGAAGCACGGCGACAAGTTCCATTTCGATTACGACCGCCCGGACTCGATCGGAAAACTGCGCTCGTTCTATGCAAATTTCGGGATGTTGGTGCGCGCGTATGCTTATATTCTGGCTCTCGGCGGCAATGGACTTGCCGAAGCCAGCCGGCTTGCGATTCTCAATGCGAACTACACACGCAAGCGCCTCGAAGATCATTTTCCAGCAGCTTCCGCCGAGCCGATGATGCATGAATGCGTGCTGACCCACGATCTCGAAAAGCGCGCGGGGGTCAGCACGCTTGAGATCGCCAAACGGCTGCTCGATTTCGGAATCCATCCGCCGACAATTTACTTTCCTCTGGTGGTTCCGGGCGCTTTGATGATCGAGCCAACCGAAAGCGAGAGCAAGGAAACGATCGACGACTTCGTAGAGGCGATGGAGCGGATATACAACGAGGCTCTGGGTGACCCGCAATTGGTCAAGCGCGCACCGAATAGTCTGCGCCTGAGCCGGGTCGACGAAGCCGAGGCCGCGCGCCGTCCGATTTTACGCTGGTTGGCGGTTGCGAAGTGATGGTTCGGACAGCATCGCAAGCGCTGCGCGATATTGGTGCGGAGTATTCACATTGGTGAAGCTTTGCAGGGTCCGATCGAATAGGCGCAGCCGCGATTCTGCGACGAGCCGACCGTTTAGGGCCGCGATGACGTTCAAAAGTCTGCGTTCGCCGCGATCCGTTGCAGCCGCGAATTCTCCCAAGCATCGCCGGCGGTACGCCGCGTAAAGCGGCTGAATTCGACCTGCGATCTCGGGGGCCGCGTAGTCTCTATTGCCAAGCTCCGCGAGAATCGCCACCGCGACCTCGCTACGAATCAAAGGCAGATCGCAAGAACAGACGAACGCCGCCTCGCAGGTGATCGCGCGAAGCCCGTCGGCGATCGCGCCGACCGGCCCTTGAAAGGGTTCTCTGTCGGTTACGATGCGTGCGCCGGCGCGTTCAGCCCGCGAAGGGTCGGGCGTTGCCTCCTTTGAGGTCACGAGCACCACTTCCGCAAAAGCGCCTGCAAGCTCGGAAATGATTCCCTCGACTATGGTCCGGCCTCCAAAGGGCAGCATCGCTTTGGAGCGCCCCATTCGCGAGCTTCTCCCGCCAGCGAGTACAATCGCGCTCAGGCCCTTGGGATCGGGAGTTGGCGGCACCGCAGCTCCCCGCCTCCTCTCTAGTGTAGCCGGGCGCCCTGCCTGCCGCGCGAGTTTGTGATCAGTTCAAGCTCAATCCGTTTCAGCGCCTCAGGATGGTAGATCAACGCGAGGTGGCCGGTGCCGTCCAGTATGACCAACTCTCTGAACATTCCGGCGCGGATCCGATCGCGCTCAGGCGCGAGAATGATCGGATCCTCGTCACCGAAGATCGCGAGTTCACGCGGGCTTCGCTGACCGATCGAGTACGGCGATCCCAGCGTTATCAGCGAACGCACCGCGCCGGGCGGTGCGATGCGAGCGTAGCGTCGCGACAAATAGCCGCCCATGCTGTGGCCGATTAGATGCACTCCGCCGCTCTTGCCGCCAACCCGCGCGGCCAGCTCGGCGATTTGTGCTACAGACTGGGCAAGTGGTTGATTTCGCGGGTACTCGAAGAAGTGGAGATTGGAGAAGCCCGCCAGCCGCAAGTAGGAAGCAAGGCCGAACAGACTCGAGCGTGTACCGCCGTGCCCGTGGGAGAGAATGATCGGATCATCCCCGCTGGTCGGTCCGAGTTGGGGCATCTGCTGGACCAGCCAGTCGATCGGATGCGAAGCGATGAGCAGTCCGACCGCGGTGATCTCTCGATAGATTGTCTTTGGCGTCAAAACGCGTCCTCCGAATCTACAATCTAACCGCGATCTGGCTGCGCGCAAGTATGCTGGGCTTCAAGCCCACCCATCGCGACGCTCACTTGCCGGCGAACTTTGGCAGGCGTTTTTGCTGGAAGGCCGAAAATCCTTCGCGGTAGTCGGCAGTCCGCGACGCCGCCGTCTGTGCGCGCACTTCGAGCGCCATCACCTCGCCCAGACCAATCCCTTCATTTTCGATCTTGCGGATGATCCGCTTCGATTCGAGAAACGCGGCGGTTGGCCCGTTTGCGACCGAACGTGCAACTGAGCGAACCTTCTCGAGCAGCTCGGCCGAATCGAAGCTGCGATTCACCAGGCCGATTGCCGCAGCTTCTTTCCCGGAAATCAGCTCGCCCGTGTAGATCAATTCCAGAGCGCGATGCGTTCCTAAACGCTGCACAAAATGCGAATGCGCACCCGAATCGAGCACCGCTCCGATCTTTGCGAATGGCGATCCTAGCTTGGCGTCGTTCGCGACGTAGACAACATCGCAAGCCAGCGCCACTCCCAGCCCGGCTCCTAGGCACGCACCCTGCACCGCAGCGAACGTCGGCGCCGGAAAATTTGCGACCCGCGAGATCAGGCGGTTGAACATGCCGAGCACCTTTTCGGCGTTATCCTTGGCGGCATCCACCCCCTCCAGATCGCGCCCCGCCGAGAACGCCCTGCCCTCGGCGCGAAAAATCACGGCCCGCACCCCAGCGGCCTCGGCAGTTTCGAGATGCGAATAGATGTCGCCGACCATCATGTCGCCCATCGCGTTGAGTTTATCAGGACGATTGAGAACGATTTCGGCGATCGATTCGGTCAGCTTGATTTCAACCTGCATGAAGCTTACCCCTCGTCCCTAAACTACGCCCGCTAGCGCTTGTCCGACAATCGTGGAGGCAGATGCGCGCTGGCGAACCGAATTGAATCACCCGTTATCTTGAATGACCAAGGCGTGGGTCCGATCAATTTACCCAAACGCGTGTGCGTGTAATCGGCGTTAATCAGATATTGCGTAGGCGCGAATCCGATCAGGAACAAGATTGCGAACAACTCCGCCGCGGCGCGGCGAGCAAGCCGGTGTCGGGGGGATTTCGGTTTGAGTCGCATAGCGCCTGCCTCTATCCGATCGAGAAACTCAGGGCGCGGCCGAATCCGGATTTGATCGCCATCTTTCAGCATCGGCGACCAGGCGATTCGCCGATTGCTTACCAAAGTGCCGTTGGCCGATTTCATTTCCGAGCTCGGGTCGCGCTCTGTCGGTCCGACCACGCCATGGCGGCACCACACTCTGTCTTTAGCCTTCGTCGGGTCATTCCCATCATTGCCGCCGACCGTAATCTCCTCTGCACATGATCGGATTGCGAGTCCTCAAGGGCCGCTTCTACAATGACCGCGTGCAAAAGCTGGCAGGATTCATCGGCTCGCTGATTGCTGCCGCTGTCCTTGGCCTGCTCGGCTGCGGAGGCCCGTCGGTGCCCCAAACTCCGGCAGAGGTCGGACGCCGGGTCTACATGACTAATTGCGTCGTGTGTCACAATCCCGACCCCAACCTCGCAGGCAGTCAGGGGCCGGCGATCGCGGGCTCGCCAAAGGACCTAGTAGAGGCGCGGGTGATGCACGCGGCTTATCCACCCGGGTACAAACCCAAGCGCTCTACCCACGCGATGGTCGCGCTACCTCAGCTCGGCCCCCAAATCGATAATATCGTCGCGTTCTTGGCGACCGCCAAAAAATAGCCCGTCGCGCTCACTTGGTCGCAACCGACGGCGGTATTGTTCCCTCGGTTCGCTCTTACAAAACAATCATAATCACGGCGACCAAAATGATGGTCAGGACGATACCGCCGTGGATTACGCCCCCGATCGAGCCGAGCAACCTCTTTCCCGGACCGGTCGTACCGAACAGCGCGTTACCCTCCACCGCAAGAATGATGAGGCCGCAGATCAAGATCCACGCCGTTACCCCGCCGGAAGTCGCCTCAGCGAACAGCGCATAGTGGCTAGCCGCTCCCATGAAGAACAGCATTGGGATTGAAAACAGCGTATTGGTGCGCGATGCGAAGCCGGATCGTTGTCCCGCCGGAGCCGCCGCCGGATTGGCCGCGGCGCCCCCCGCGACCGCGACCGCATTGGCGATCACGATCTTTTGACTCGGCCAGATCACGAGCCATACATTGAGGAACATTATCGTACCGATTGTTCCGCCGGTTAGCATCGCAACCGTCCAC
>DASXNP010000078.1:0-3548 GCA_036494985.1 Binataceae bacterium (SeqCode) | reverse complement strand
TGCGACAAATGATAGAGGTGGGGCGGCAAGCGCACGCGACGACTTCATGGCGTCGCTGACGACCCCCTCGCGGGCTAGGTCTGAGCTTGCGCTGCGCTATTTCATTTAGACCTCCCCTCTCTCCTTTCGGTCCGGTCGCGGTTCCGATGGCTCACCTCGCAGCTCGGCCTAGCTGAATTGTCTTTCGGGATCGCAACTCTACTGCTGGCGCGCGAGCCGGCTCTGCGGCTCTACGCTTGCGGCGTTACTGCGCTGGCTCGCGGGCATGGAAAGGTTGCAACCGCTCGGCATCGTGCCGAACCCGCGCTTGGCCCGGATTAGAGATCGGAACGCCGAGAGAAGAGACCGGTCAGCGACTCAGGTCGGCTTCGCTCAGGCGCTGTTCGAGGATCGGCAATCGATCGTGGCCCCAGAATGGTTCACCCTCGAAGAAAAACAGCGGCACCCCGAATACGCGATCGTCCGTCGCCTCCCGTCGTGCGCGTTCGTATTCCACTGCCCCTTCCCCTTCGAGGTATGCGCGATACTCGTCCGCTGACATGCCGAGTTCGGCGATCAGGCGCGCGATTGCGTCGGGTTGATCGAGTTCCAGCTCGCGCTTGAAGAACAACTCGTAAGCCCTGCGGCTGTACGCGATCAAACGACCGTGGTGCTGCCCGAACAGGCCGCCGATGAGCGCCGGCCGCGTATCGTAGACTTTCAGCGGCCCCTTGATCACGAGCCCGCGCGGCTTGGCCCAGCGACGCGCGTCCAGATACGAGTAGCGCGCCTTGTGTTCCGAGTAGACGCTGCGCTCCCCCTTGCCCTTGATGCGCAGTTGAAAGGGGATCCACCGCAGCCGCACGCGGTACTTCCGCTCGAGCTCAAAGGCGGGATCGAAAGCCAGGTATGCGAACGGACTCTTGTAGTCCGAATACATTTTGACCTCGCGCACGGCCTCAGTCGATGCCACGCAGCGAAGCTTATGACGCCGAGATCAAGAGTTGCAAACTATCGCACGGCCGAGTTCGCGCCCGCGCGCTTTAAGTAAAGCGATTCGAGGGAACTGGTGACGTTCGATCCGAACCCCAGCATTTCGCGCATCAGCGGACTCATCGCATGGAGCTGTTCCGGGGTGACGGTCATGTACCAGTTCCATTGCGGTCGGATAAACGGCCGCACGTAATAGGCGAAGAGTCCCGCCCGGGTCTGAACCGTCGTGCGATTCGCGCCGGTCTGATGCCACACGCGGCCGTCCATCACGAAGATGCTCCCCGCGGGGCATTCGATGGGCAGCGATGAATCCGGCCCCACGCTCGGGTCCGGTCCGTGATCCTTCCTATGCGAGAGCGGGACGAAGCGGGTCGCACCGTTGGCGTCGCTGAAGTCGTCGAGCGCCCACGCGACGTTTACCGCCAGCGGATACGGCGGCCACGGCGCGGGCATGTAACCTTGATCCGCATGCATTCCCATCGCGCCGGACCCGGGCGCCGTGACGTTCGCGCTGAAATTCGAGAGCAAGAACGATTCTCCGATCACGTGCCGCACAAGTTCGAGCGCGGTCGGGTTTTCCACCAGCTCGACAAACGCGCAGTCCTTGCCGAGCAGATCGAACACCCGGACGTTGCGCGCGTCGGGATCGAAATTGAAGCCTCTGACCGGCACCTGGTTCTCTTCGTCCCGCGCGATCCCCGCCTTAAGCGCTGCGCGAACCCGACCGAGACCGCTCGCATCGAGCATGTTCTCGATGACGCAGATCCCCTCACGATCGAGAAGCGCCTTCGCTTGGGTGGTTGTCCGGGCGCGCATCATAGTTGTTGTCATTCGAACTTCCTTGCGCCGGCGAACTTCCTTATGCCGGCGATGCGCCGTTACCAGGCCGAATCTGATTCTTGCGGTCAGCCCACTTTCATCGCCCTCGCGAGAATTGCCGCGATCTCCGGGCGGGTGTATTCCGGCGGCGGCGACTGGCCCGCGCGCAGCATCTCGCGCACTTTGGTACCGGACAACAGCAAACGATCCTCGTCCGCGTGCGGGCAGGTCTTGTAAGAGGCCATCCCCCGGCACTTGGCGCAGTAGAAGGTATTCTCGAACGTCAGCGGCGTGATTCCGATCTCGGCGTAGCCGAAATTGTCGAAAATCTTTTGCGCGTCGTACGAACCGTAGTAGTTTCCTACTCCAGCGTGATCTCGGCCCACTATGAAATGCGTGCAGCCATAGTTGCGCCGGACGATTGCATGCAGAATCGCTTCTTTCGGGCCGCCATAACGCATGTGCGCCGGCATCACCGCGATGATCGCCCGATTCTTCGGGTAGTAGAGATCAAGCATCACTTTGTACGTTTCCATTCGCACCGCCGCGGGAACGTCGTCTCCCTTGGTCTCACCGACCAGCGGGTGAAGCAGCAGGCCGTCGCAAATCTCGAGCGCCGCCTTTTGAATATATTCGTGCGCGCGATGGGTCGGATTCCTGGTCTGAAAGGCCACGATCTTTTTCCATCCACGTTCACGGAAGGCGGCGCGGGTCTGACGCGGTTCGCGCGGAAATTCGAGAAAGGTGCGCCCGGGAACCTCCTCGAACAGCGTTACAGCACCGCCCAAACACCACGGCGACAGCGAGCATACGTTGTTCGCCCCGGGGTGATTTTGGTCGGTGGTGCCGAACACCGCCTGTGCCTCGGCTTTGCGATCGACCCGGTAGATCTCGGCGATCTCCAGGATCGCGATGCGAGTCCCGGCTTCGGTGCTCAGGGCGACCTCGGTTCCCGGCTTGAGTTCGCGCAGCAATTTCTCGTCGACTCCGAGCGTGATTGGGATCGACCACGGCACGCCCGACGCGAGCCTCATTTGCGCGCAGCATTGGCGGTAGTCCGCTTCCCCCATGAATCCGGTCAACGGTGAGAATGCGCCCGACGCTAGCATCTCCAGATCGGCGAGGTCGCGCGGGCCCAACTTCACGTCCGGCAATTCCCCCGCCTTCTTTCGCAGCGCGGCGCGCTCACTCTCGGGCGCCTTAAGATTAACGAGTTCGCCGTCGCCATGCGGGCTGATCGCGTCACTGACATTCATCGCGCAGCCCCCTTGCGGTTGACGTAGTTCAAGGCTTCGAGCCTGCCGATCAATTTTGCAAAGCTCTCTTCGCGCGTCTCACCGCCGCTGTCGAGCACCAGCTCAGGGCTTAACGGTTCCTCATAGGGATCGGAAACGCCCGTGAAGGACTTGATCTCACCCGCCAATGCCTTCTTATAAAGACCCTTCACGTCGCGCTCGACCAGTTTGTCGAGACTGCATTTGATGAAGACCTCGAAAAACTTGCCGTGCATCGCGCGCACTTCGTTGCGCACCTCGCGGTAAGGTGAGATCGCCGCCGAGATCGCTATCACGCCGTTGCGGGCCAGCAGATTGCACACGTAGCCAATTCGGCGGATGTTGGTGTCGCGATCTTGCTTAGAAAAGCCTAGCCCCTTCGACAGATTGGTACGTACTTCGTCGCCGTCGAGAATTTCCACCCGATAGCTACGCGCGCGCAGTTCGTCCGCCAGCAGATTTGCGAGGGTCGATTTACCGGCG
>DASXNP010000077.1:0-1549 GCA_036494985.1 Binataceae bacterium (SeqCode) | reverse complement strand
CCCCGCAGGTTCCCGAGGCTAACGTGCGTGCACAAAGCCAATTGGCGAACGGGCCGACAAACTCCTCCGGAGCAGGGGGCGGCGCGGCAGTCGGAGGGATTATGATCGGGAAGCCGAAGCTGCCCCACGCAGCAACCGATGATGCGAGCAACAGGCCGAATACGGCCGCAGCGACCAATCGCTTCATCAGCCAAGAGATTTCGCGGCTCGCCACGCCTCTTCGGCGAGGCGTTCGCGGTTAAGCGCCACCAATCCGGCCTTTGCTTCGACCGCCTCTAGCCACTTCTCGAAGTGCCGGCACGGCTTGTTAGCGCAGGACGGGCAGATTGCGTCGTGGCACTGGCGGCAGGTGTAGAAATCGAGCGGGACAGGGCTGATTTGCGGCCACAAAACCGTGTCCCAGCCAGGCTGCACGAAGCCGATCTTCTGGCAATGCTGACAGCGGACAGTATTCTCCTCTACCAGCCCCTCGGGGCCGCCTTGGATTCTGCTGTAGCCGTGCGGCTTGCGGAGCCGCCTCATGTCAGTTATCCAGCGCCGCCTTGATCCCGCGGTCGTCGGGGTCCGGCGGCACGTGTGGCGCGCTGGCGAATTTACCCTTGCCTTCGGGCCTGTCCTTGTCGGAGAACCACGAGCCGGTGAATTCGTAGTGACCCAATACCGGCTCTTCGACGGCGAGCGAAAAACCCTTCTCGTCCTTGTGGACCGTCTTTTTCATCGTCACCCAGTCAGCGCGCCCTTCGAACACCCGCCCGTCGGGCCAAGTGTATTTGCCGACATAGTGATCGCCTTCCTTGACTGCTTCCCAACCGTCAACCATCTCGGAACTCCTTTTTACAGTTCGTCGTACAGTAGTTTCGTCGCCAGAAACCCCACGTAGTTCGTGCTCTGCCCCCGCAGCGCGGACCCGGTCGATATCGTCGACGGCTGGATGATCTCGCGGCCGGGCTCGGTTTGCCACAGCACCCCGGAGCGCTGATTGAAGGCCCGAAGATAAAAGTTATTTGCCGTCACGAAGGTTGTCGGTTCGCCGTTGTAATTGACCCCGCCGGTGCTGGTTGCGGTGTCGATCTGAGTGCCGATAGCGGCCCCGCTGTCGGTTGGCTGCGGAGTGGCTGCAGTTGGCGTGCCGGCGGTGGTCGCGCCGCAGTAGGTGACGTCCACCAGCACCTGACAATCGGTGGAGCTCGGCACGCTGATAGAGGAGAACTCGAATTCGAGGTAGCGCAAGCGGCGCACGGCCGAAGCTGCCGCCACCGCGCGCACTTGGGTTTTATACGTGGTCGTCAGGGCCTGAAACGACCCCGCTTGCTGATTAGTCAACAGATACCCTGACATTACTTTGCTCCTTTCCTATTTCCGAGCCTCGGTTTACTCTCGTTAGTCCACTACTCAAAGACCTCATCGGCCTCGATCTGTTCCCATATTGCCGGCGCGAATCATGGCCATGGCGCGGGGGGTATGGTTGGCCGTGAACGTCTTGATCGTGCTGGCCATCGGGCTTACCGCAGCCCCGGAGACGGAACCGGCATAGGGTTGATACGATGCC
>DASXNP010000076.1:0-2643 GCA_036494985.1 Binataceae bacterium (SeqCode) | reverse complement strand
ACGATCCGCGTAGATCTTTGCCGATCGCTCTCCGGGCAGGCGGATTTCGTCGAAACCCGGCAGCAGCGGCGACGACTTCATCAGCTCCCAGATCTCGTCGACTTTTGCTTTAAACGCGGGGACGTCTGCAAATGCGGCGATGTTTACTGCTACGATCATGTGCCCGGTATTCGTCACGGAAGAGAAGTCACGATTGAAATCCACTACGTCGTTTCCGAAAGCTGCGCCGTTGAGTGTCCCGGCCAGTAAGCCAAACATCAGCGCCAGCCCGTATCCCTTAGGTCCACCGATCGGCAGCAGAAAGCCTTCGTCGGCTTTCTGCGGATCAGTCAGTGGATTACCTTGGCGGTCCATCATCCAGCCTTCGGGCATGGCCTCGTTGCGTTGCGCTTTGATTTTGACCTTGCCATAGGCCGCATTGGTAGTCGCCATGTCGAGCACAATCTCGCGTCCCTCAGCGCCCGGCACCGCGATAGCGATTGGATTCGTGCTCAACAGCATCGCGATGCCGCCCCAAGGAGGCAAGTGATTCGCGCTGCCGACCGCGATGTACAGTCCCACCATGTCATGCGCCAGCGGCATCCGCGCGTAGAGCGAAGCCGGACCCGCATGGTTGCTGTTGCGCGCACCCACCCAAGCCACGCCGGCCGTTTTCGCTTTCGCTATCGCGATCTCTGCTGCCCGGCTCATCACCAAGTGGCCCATCGCGTTGTCGCCATCGATTAATGCGGTGGCAGGATGATCCTGAATAATGCCGATGTGAGGCCGCGTGTTGATCCCGCCGCTCTGGGTACGCCTCACATATTGCGGCAGGCGAAAGATGCCATGCCCGTCAGCGCCGCGCGCATCCGCCTCCGCCATCAGTTGAGCCGCAACGCGCGCGTCCGCGGTGGGAAGACCCACGTTTGTCAAAACCGTCGCGATGAACTCAGTAAGATTGGATACGCTTTTTTTCATCGTGTAAAGATATGTCAAGTGACCTTTACGGTCCCATCCTCACAGAGTATAATCAAACGCGTTTCGCTGAAGACTTTGGCGAACAGGAGAAATGAATGATGTCATTCCGTAAGCTCGGTTGTATCGCGATCCTCTTGCCGGTTTTTGCGCTGGCGCAACCGCCGGCGCCGAAACCCGATTCGCCCGAGGTGAAGGCGCTCATCGAAAAAACCAAGAAGACCGCGGGCGCGATGTGGGCCGACGAAGAGCATTTTTTCTGCGAAGCGCCGCGCGCCAATAGCCCCAACGATTCAGTGATCGCGCCGACCAAAATCTTCGACAACGTCTACGCGATCGGTAACTCCGGCACAACTGTTTACGTGATTCAAACTTCGGACGGTCTCCTCATGATCGATTCCTTGAGCGCCAATCAGGTGGACTCGCAGCTCCTCCCTGGATTCCAGAAGCTGGGCCTGGATCTCGCGAAGGTGAAAATCATTCTCATGGGCCACGGCCATGCGGATCACTTCGGCGGATCGCCGTACTTCCAGGATCATTACGGGTCGAAGGTGTATATCTCGGCTGCGGACTGGAATCTCATGGAGAATCCACCGCCGGGACGCGGCGGCGATAAGAAGGGTCCGCCTACGGTGCTGCCGAAACACGATCAGGTGGTTACCGAAGGCCAACCCGTGGTCCTGGGGGATTTAAAGGTGATGCCAGTGGCAATCCCCGGACACACTCCGGGATCGATGGGCTACATCTTTCCGGTAAAAGATAACGGCAAGACTCACATGGCCGCGATTTACGCGGGAACGATTTTGACTCCGGGGATTATCTCCGATGAAGGTCTGCAGACCTATGCGAAGTCGGTCGCGCATTTCAAGGAAGAGACCAAGAAAGCCAAGGTCGACGTTGAGATTCAGAATCATCCATTGATGGACCCGATCCAGGTCAAGCTCGACAAATTAGCGGCACGCAAGAAGGGTGAAGCGAATCCGTTTGTTGTTGGCCAAGCGAACTACCAAAAGTTTTTGGACGTGATGGCGGATTGCACGGAAGTAAATATTGCGCGCAGGAAGTAGTGATCATGAAGAAGCTCCTTTTCCTCGGACTCACCATAGTCGGGATCGCGCTGCTTTACTGGTCGGCCAGGCCCCATGCTTCGGTAGTAATGCACTCGATTTTGCCGACAGAGGCGGCCGCAAAAGCGCTTTTGAACTCGACGCATCGTCACCGCGAGTGGGTAAGTGTGGCGAACGTTCGGGCCTTTATCGTTTATCCGGAGCGCTCCGACAAGGCTCCGGTAGTGGTTCTTTCGGCCGGCAAGCAGGGAGCGAGCGACTGGATTCGCGCGGTGGCCGACCGGGCGGCGGCGGAAGGGTTTATCGCCGTGGTGCCGGATGTTCTCTCCGGTCTCGGTCCTCGTGGCGGCGACGGCAACGATTTTGCAAATCCGGCCGATGTCGCTGCCGCGCTAGCTCGTATGGGGCGTGATGAGATTGCCCGTCGCACGAACGCAGTGCGCGACTATGCGATCATGCTGCCCGCCGCCGACGGCAAGAGCGCAAGCATCGAATTCTCGGCTGCCGACGTGAAGGCCGCAGTGTCCGGGCGTTCGGCGAATTTCAAGGTCGCAGACGGCGGATGGGCTCAGGCGGTGTCGTTCCTCATAAAGCAGACGGGTGACAAGCCTTTGCTAGGGAA
>DASXNP010000075.1:0-2884 GCA_036494985.1 Binataceae bacterium (SeqCode) | reverse complement strand
TACTTCGGCAGCGTCAACAACGTCACGATCATGATCGAAGCCAAAAAGGGCACCATCTATACGCCCGAAATCCTGAGCAAGATCGCGCGCATCACCAACAAGATGGATACCATTTATGGCGTCCAGCACAACTCGGTCCGCTCGATGGCGAATGCCAGCTTTTTTCGCCCTCTGGCGGGCGGCGTTATCCTGCACGCGCCGATTATGCGGGGTTTTCCCAAGACGCAGCAGGACGTCGATGAGATCGAAAGCAACGTCCACAAGAATCCCGGCGTGGTTTTCGGACGGTTCGTCTCGCTCGATGACCGTTCTGCGATAATCGAAGCGAGTTTTTTGGAATCGCGGCTGGACTATCGCCGCATCTTCGACGAAATCTATCAGAACGCAATTCGGCCGGAGCGCGACCCTTCGGTGCGAATTTACGTCGGCGGCCAGCCGATTCTCTACGGCTGGGTATACCGCTATACCCGTCAGATTTACATCATCTTCGGACTGACGGTTCTCGCGGTCTGGGTTCTGCTCTATTTGTACTTTCACGATTGGCGCGGTGCGCTGCGTCCTACGATCTCCGGGATCATCTGCGCCATATGGGGGCTGGGTTTCCTGCGTCTGCTGGGCTTCTGGCTCGATCCGCTGGTGCTCGTCATTCCATTCTTGATTACCGCGCGCGCCGTCAGCCACTCCGTTCAGATGCACGATCGCTACTACGAGGAATATTACCGCCTGCGCGACAAGGAAAAGGCGATCCTATCGGCCTTCTCCGAGCTCTTCGTGCCGTCGCTTTCGGGAATCTTAACCGACGCCTTCGGCGTGCTGGTCATCTTGCTCGTGCCGGTGCTCTTCCTGCAGAAGCTCGCGATCGCCGCCAGCTTCTGGATCGCCGCGATAATCGTCAGCGAACTATTGCTCAATCCGATCGTCTACTACTACCTCGAGCCGCCGCGCATCGACGTAATCGAGCGCCGCGAAGCTGGGCCCTTCAAGCGCTTGATCGAGGCGATCGCCGCCCCGATGCTTGAGCGTCGGGGACGCATCGTCACGTTTGCCGCCACTGGTCTGGTCATCGCGCTTTGCGCCTTCTTCTGGACCGGTCTTAAAGTCGGCGACCCCAGTTCCCAGAGCCCGGTGCTCTGGCCCGACTCGGCCTACAACAAGGCGATGGCGAAAATTCAGCAGCAGTTCGGCGCGATCGAACAATTTGTGGTCGTATGCCAACTGCACAACACGACCGCGCTCAACGACCCCAAGCTCTACCACGTGATGGATAAATTCGAACGAATGATGGAGCGCGAACCAGCCGTCGGACGGTGTTTCTCGTTGGCCGATCTGCTCAGTAACGGCGCCTCGGCATTGCGCGAGTTCGAACCCAAATGGAACGTACTGCCGACCAATTCTCAGGGAACCGGCCAGCTGCTCGGCAGTCTGCTGGCGGGGTCTTCGCCCGATTCGGTTGCCTACATCCTGACGCCGCACCACGACGCGACCCAGGTCACGGTCTATTGCAAGAATCGTGAGGGCGAGAACGTGCAGCGGGTAGTGGCGCGCACCCAAGACTTTTTCAAAGACCCCGCCCACGCGGTCAAGGGCGTGGACTTCGCGTTGGCGGCGGGCATCATCGGCGAACTCGCCGCTGCCAATCAGGAGATCCTCGACAACGACGTACTGCTAAACCTACTGGCTTTCGCCGCGATCTACGTCATCATTTTGGTTACCTATAGGTCATTCGCGGCCGGATTCTATCTGCTCTTCCCGCTGATTCTCGCCAACGCCGCAATCAACGCTTACATGGGGGCCCACGACATCGGCATCAACGTCAATACGCTGCCGGTCGTCACGGTTGGCGTCGGATTCGGCATCGACTATGCCATCTATATCGTTAGCCGCATCATCGAGGAGCTTGCGGTCGGCGCCGAGATCAAAGAAGCGACCTACCGCGCTTTGGTCACCTCGGGGAAAGCGGTTGCCTTCACCGCGCTCACTTTGGTGGCTTCGGTGTTGTTCTGGTACTGGTCGAGCATTCGCTTCGACGCCGAGATGGGACTGCTGCTCGCGGTCTGGATGTTCGTCTCGATGCTCGGGGCGATGACGATCCTGCCGGTTCTGATCGTCACCTTTGACCCCAAATTTATCCGCCGCGAGATGGAGCGTGTGATCGCTTCGCGCAACCAAACGCTTGCCGCCGAGGGCGCCATCGCCTGAGCGATTTGAAAGCGGGAAGAGGATCCCGCCCTTCGCGCCTCGGGCTCGTTAACGCCCCGTCAGTAACCAACGGTCAGACCGCTAAGCAACCGATTTATCAGGCTTGAAAGCGAGGCTAAAGCGGACAGCATGGAAATCAAACGACTCGATCATTTCGGAATCGAAGTGAGGGATCTGGCGCGCGCCGAGGGCTTTTACTCCTCGGTTCTGGGCTTTAGGGTCATCAATCGATTTGGCGATCAGGTCCTGCTGGATTGCGGCGGGCAAAATCTCGCGCTGTTCGAGGTTCAGAGTCCACCGCTTACGCAAAGCGAACGACGCGCCCGCATAACCCATCCGCTCGGCAAAGGGCATTTCGCCTTCGCCCTCGATGCGACCATGCTTGCCGCGGCCCGCAACGAACTCCAATCGGCCAGCGTCGAGGTCGCCAGCCCGATCGATTGGGGCGACCACGATTGTCTGTACTTTCTCGACCCCGACGGAAATCTGCTCGAGTTGATCAAGTACCGTTGACGGAGTCGCCAGCCAAGGTTCCCCCGTGATTTACGCCGCCGCGTGGGCTTGCTCGAACTCGAACGATCCGAGTCCCAGTTCGGCGTTGGACTTGAGCACAATCTTTACCTTGAACTGCCTCTCCACCTCTTCGAGCGCGTGGGCTGCTTGATCGTACAGATACCGAGCAATT
>DASXNP010000074.1:0-9381 GCA_036494985.1 Binataceae bacterium (SeqCode) | reverse complement strand
CGAACACGCGTTGGGCCACCTCTGGTTCGATTCCCGCCCCCGAATCGGAGAAGTCGATGACGAGATTTCCGTTGTTTTGATGGAATCCCACCTCGAGCGCGCCGCCGTCGGGCATCGCCTGGGTGGCGTTCGCGACCACGTTGACGAAACAGGTCCGGATCTTTTCGCCGTCAACATTCAGCAGGGTCGAGGTATCGCTGCCGTTTTCGCGCACAGTGATTCCCTGTGATCGAAGTTTCGATTCGGATAGGGCGAGCACGTCCTGGACGATAGCGCGCACATCGGTCGGCGCCGGGTGAATCTCGATTGGGCGTCCATAGATCAGAAAACTCTGGGTCAGTTCGGAGAGCCGGCGAATCTCGTCTTTGATCATCGCTATCTGGCGCATGAAATTGTCACGGTCGCTGGCGATCTGCGGGGCGTAGCGAGCGCGCAGCGAATCGACGGCTAGGCTGATGAAGTTGAGCGGGTTTTTGATCTCATGCGCAAGCGCGCCTGCGAGCTGGCCAAGCGCGGTAAATCGCGCGAGCCGGTTGAGTTCCACCTCGCGCTCGCGGGTGTGTCCCAACTGATTGAGCATTTCGTTGAAGCTGCGGGTCAAAAGCCCTATTTCGTCGCGTCGCCGCGCCTCCGGCACCGGCTCGAGTCCGCGCGCGGCTATGTTCTGGGCGGCGGCGGCGACTTCATGAATCGGACCGACGTAGCGGCTCGCCAGCGCATAGGAGAAGATGATCCCCGCGGCAAAGATCAGCGAAGCGAGCGCGATCGTCCGGGCGCGGTTCTCACGCAGGAGTTGGGTGAAATCGCCGAATTGCGCGATCACTTGCACATAGCCCATTAGGTGATCCTGCACGACCACCGGAATCAAGTAGACGGTGCGTTCGCGCTTGCCGAGGCCGAGATCGTACGACGGTGCGAAGCGTGAACCGGCGGGGTGGCCTAGGCGCTCAGTAATCACGAGCTCCTTGGATTCAGGATTTAGCGAGCTGCCAATCAGGTTCGGATTGGAGCTATTCAAAATCAGCTCGTCGCTGGAAGCGATCGAGACTTCTAGGCCCCGGTGATGCAGATACCTTTGCAGCTTGTCGCGGTCGGTGCTGCCAACCGCGGTCAATTCCTTGATGCTGATTTGAATCGCGCTCGCGAGATCTTTGACGTTTGCTTCGGTGGCGGCCACCACCGCGTTCTGGGTTTGGATGCTGACCAACACTTGCGCGATCAGCGTAAGGGCGAGCAACGTGACGATGAACGCGACTAGCTTGGTCTTTAGATTCAGCGCGGGAAAGGTCAGCTCCATAAGCGGCCCTTTGGCGATGCCGTCAAGACGGCGCGGGCTGTGACGGGCCGGGTCAAGTGTCCCTGGCCGGCCGTGTCACGTAGTAGCGCCGGCTCGCGTAGATCGCGATCGAAAGCACTACGGCGAGCACTAGGAGTTTGTCGAAACCGCCGATCCATTTGATCACCAGTTCGATTTCGTTACCGAAGAAGTAGCCGAGCGATACTACCACCGGAACCGAGACCAGAGCGCCCAGCAGGTCGTAGAAGAAGAAGCGCGAGGGCGCAACTCCCAGCGAACCGGCGCTTAGATAGATCAGCGCGCGCAGTCCGGCCAGGAAGCGCGCGTAGAAGATCGTGCGATTGCCGTGGCGCGCCAAGAACGCGCGCATCCACTCCATCTTCTTCTCATAGTCCGGCCGGCCCATGCCAAAGTAGCGCATGAAGCGCATGCCAAACCTGCGACCAAGAAAAAACAGCGAATTGTCGCCGGTCACCACGCCGATTAGCGCTACCACGAGCGTATAGAGATACCGCGTGACGCCGCGGTGGACTAAAAATCCGCCGGCCAGCAGTGCCACGTCCTCAGGCAACGGCAAGCCCAGGCCACATAGGATCAACACGACGAGCAGTCCTACGTAAGTCCAGTGCTCGATGTAACCTGAAACCAGTCCGACCAAGTAAGCCCCGCATTTCAGCCCGGATGTTGGTAGCGCGCCTTCAGTGCTTGCTGGATTTCAACGACCGGCGAGCCCTGGCTAGCCATTCTTTGAGCGTCGAGCGCCTCACCTACGCAAGTCTCGCAGCTGGCGCCGTGATGGTCACGGAAGCAATCGAGCAGGCTTTTGTGTCCGGCCGTGCGGTCGCACCCGCAATAGCAATGAAGCTGCGCGAACAGCGCAGCGTTGCTGCGTGCTGCTCGATAAGCTTCGCGAGCGGGACTCGAAAATGATTCAGGGTCGCGTACGCCGGTCGGAGATCCGCCCACCTCGGCCAGCGCGCTCGGATCCTGGGCGACCGGAGGCAATCCGCGATATCTGCCAAGCACGATAAACGTAAACGAGCCAAGAAATATCAGCGCGGCGGCGACCGCGATATCGCGTTTCTCGGCCTTCCTCTTCATCACCAGGCTCTCCGTGCCTACTATAGCATTTCGATTATCTGCAGGCTGCGCTTGTTGAAGCTGTAAAGCGCGGCCGGCCGATGCGCCCCGCGCAGCTTCGAGGGCAGCTTGCGCAGCAAACCCATCGCGAGAATCCGGCGGCGAAAGTTTCGTCGGTCGATCGGCCGCGCCAAGATCAGCTCGTACAAAGCCTCGAACTGGGCAAAAGTGAAAACCTCCGGCAGCAGATTGTAGGCGATGTTGCTGTATTCGAGTTTCGACTTGAGCCGGGTGACCCCATACTCGGCCATCAGAGCGTGATCGTAGGCAAGCGGGGGCAGGGTGGAAACCTCGAACCATTCGCCGCGTGCGTATTTCGACGCGGGCTTCGCGATCCGCGCGGGATCCGCAACCAGCGCCATGTAACCGACCGACACGACATGGGCGCGCGGGTCACGTGAGGGATCGCCGAAGGTGAACAGCTGCTCGAGATAAACCTCGGTCAGTCCGGTGGCGCACTCAAGCTCGCGCCGCGCCGCCTCCTCGAGCATCTCGCCGACCCGCACCAATCCGCCTGGGAATGCCCATCGATCGCAAAGCGCTCCGAGGCGGAGCTGAACCAGGTAGGCTTTGAGCTTGCCGTCCTTGATCGCAAGCAGCACCGTATCCACCGCGACCTTGGGCCGCGCGGCTCGCGTTGCGGTACGCCGGGTCGGGCTGGCCGGAGCACGTTCCTGGATGGGCCGGCCGGCGATTTCGGTGACCTGACTAACCACGGAGCCCGATTCGACTGGCGCGCGAAACGGTTGAGCAGAGGCTACAAGGTCAACTCCAGCATTCGCTCCAAGGCACGTTTTGCTCCTTCACGAATCTCCTCGGACAAGGTTATCTCATGGCGCAAGTCGCGCAGTGAATCACGCGTCCCTTCAAGCGTGATCATCTTCATGAAGCGGCAAAGCTTGCACGCTTTGTAAAAATGCTTGTCGGGGATTTCCATCAGCAGCCGATCCGACAGTCCGCATTCCGTGACGATTAGGAATTTGTCCGCCGGGCTTTCCTTGGCGTACTTCATCATCGCGCTCGTCGACAGCACGGCGTCGGCGACCTCGATCACGTCGCTGCGGCACTCCGGATGGGCCAGCACGACCAATCCGGGGATCCCACTTTTGACCTTTAGCACTTCGTGACGAGTGATCTGATGATGCACGTAGCAGTTGCCGTCCCAAGTCAGGACCTTTTTCCGGGTCTGACTCTGAACATAGTTGCCGAGATTCACATCTGGGACGAACAAGATGTGGTCCGAGTCGATGTTCTCGACCACCTGCACGGCGTTTGCGGATGTGCAGCAAGCGTCCGATTCGGCTTTCACCTCGGCGGTACAGTTCACGTAGGAGATCACGCGCAAGTCAGAATAGAGTTTGCGCAGCTCCGCCTTGCGGTCGGCCAGATCGGGGGCCGTGATGCTGTCGGCCAGGGTGCATCCCGCACGCAAGTCGGGCAGCAGGACCGTGCGCCCGGGATTAAAGATCTTGGCGGTCTCGGCCATGAAATGCACGCCGCAAAATACGATCACCTCGGCGTCCTTGACGTCACGGGCCTTGCGCGCAAGCTCGAGCGAGTCGCCGATGAAATCGGCGACTTCGAAGATCTCCGGCCGCTGATAGTTATGCGCCAGTATGACGGCGCGACGCTTGGCCTTGAGGCGCTTGATCTCCGCAATGATGCGCTCGAGGTTCGCGCACTTGGCCGCGTCGTAGCTCTCGTCGCCCAGCACGCTCAGTCGACGGAAGAGATCGGTTGCAGAGTGTGCTTCAGATTGGACGGTTTGAAGTTCCACGATGGCTTTCCTCGCTGACCGATTCGCGCGCTTGATCACCGGCGTCGGTCGACCCTACTTTGTGTCAAATTGACACTTACTCTAGCAGTTAATGCGCGCGTAACACAATTGCCGAAACTTGGGTTCGATTGAATATTCGATCCGCATAACCCAATATCTCGCCCAGGCAGGACTCGATCGACGGGAGCCACAATGGGATCAAAAACCGAGGGTGAAGGTCGTCGCGCCGACCACGATGACAGCGACGTAGTCGCGGCCGTGCGCGCCTTCGTCGAACGCGAGGTCATTACAAACGCATCTGGGCTTGAGCATCGCGACGAGTATCCCCACGCAATGGTGGCGACCATGAAACAACTCGGCCTCTTCGGCGCGACGATTCCCGTCGAGCACGGCGGGCTTGGGCTGAGCTTCCTCACCTACGCGAAGATAATGGAAGAGCTGTCGCGCGGCTGGATGAGTCTGGCGGGGGTGATCAACAGCCATCTAATCCTCGCCTATATCGTCACCCATCACGGTACGGTCGAGCAGCGGGCGCGGCTGTTGCCCGCGATGGCTTGCGGAGACAAGCGCGGCGGCCTGGCATTGACAGAGCCGCATGCAGGCAGCGACGTGCAATCGATCCGGACCGTTGCAAAGCGATCTGGCGACAACTACCACCTCGACGGCACCAAGATGTTCATCACCAATGCGCGCTACGGCACGACGCTTGCCGTGGCGGCCAAGACCGACCCAAACGCGAAGCCGCCCTATCGCGGGATCAGCATGTTCGCGGTCGACAAGAGTCATCGCGGCCCGGTCGTCGGCCGCAATCTGAAGAAGATTGGTTACAAAGGGATCGATACCTGCGAAGTGCTGTTCGTCGACCTCGCGGTGCCCGCCGCAAACCTGATCGGCGGTGTGGAAGGGGAGGGCTTCAAGCAGGTGATGGCGGCGCTTGAAGTGGGCCGGATCAATGTCGCGGCGCGGGCGGTCGGAGTCGCCCGGGCGGCTTTCGAGACTGCGATCCGCTATGCGCAGCAGCGAACGACTTTCGGCAAGCCGATCTGCGAGCATCAAGCCGTGCAGATCATGCTGGCGGACATGGCGACGCGACTGGAAGCTTCGCGGTTGATGGTTCACAGTGCCGCCACCAAGAAGGATTCAGGCGAGCGCTGCGACCTTGAAGCCGGGATGGCGAAGCTGTTCGCTTCGGAATCATGCGCGAAGATTTCGCTCGACGCGATGCGCGTGCTGGGCGGTTACGGGTTCACCGAGGAGTTCCCAGTCGAACGCTTCTACCGCGACGCGCCGCTAATGATGATCGGCGAGGGCACCAACGAAATCCAATCAATCGTAATTGCGCGCAACCTGCTTCAGCGCCACCGCCTCTGAGCGCCACGCCCTCAGTTCGAAATTAGCTTTTGGCTAACTCGATCAAAGCTTGGGCGGTCTGCTTCGGCGCGGTGAACATCGACTCGTGGCCGCATTTGATCGAACGAGTGCTGGGGCTGCGCAAGCGGCCGCTGAAGTGCGGGTGCCACATGAACTGCGGCATCATCGAGATGTCGTCCTCGCAGATCAGGTAGCTGGTCGGCAACCTCAAGCGGTAGAAGTCCTTCATTGGAACCGGCTCCGACAGCGGCGCGAGCGGCTGGGGTGTGAGGGCGGAAAGCACGTAGTCCTGCAGATCTTTGGAAGCGTCCTGGATGTATGCAGCCCGGAAACGCTCCTCGAGCGCATCGATTGGAATCGATCTGTCTGGTCGCGAGTTGGCCAGCCCGGCCAGGGGACGATTCGGTTCGAGGGAAAGATCGACGGGCCGTTCGCCATCTTCCATCACCATCGCGGTGAGGAAGATGACTCGTTTCATCCGTTTTGGAATCCGCTGAGCCACCTGCGAGATCACAAGTCCGCCCATGCTATGTCCGGCGAGTACCACGTTGCGAAGGTCATGTTCTGCGATGAACTTTATGACACTGTCCGCGTAGACTTGAAGAGTTACTTTAGATCGTTCGAAGCGGCTCTCGCCGTGGCTGGGTAAATCCAACGCGTAAGCCCGATGGCCCGCTGCTTCCAGCGGTGTCCGTACGCCCGCCCAGCACCAGGCGCCGTGCCACGCCCCATGAATGAGAACAAAAGTCTCGGTCATCGCCTTCGCTCCCCAAAGCGAATATTGATGCCACGCATCAAGTGCGGGTTTTTCCCACATCTCATCCTTGATGGCAAGCCGTTCGTCCTTCATGGCAGACCGCTTTATTTGGTCCACCATGGAGTTAGGCGCGCGCAACGATTAATGTTTAAATTGTAAGGGTATGAACAGCGACGTGGTCGCAACCGTCAAGAGAATTGCGCTCGGCGACGATCGTGCCTCGAAGCGCGCAGTGTTACCAGGGACGCGCCAAAGCGCAGTGCGCCGCGCCTATCTGGAAGCGCTGCACCGGTCGCTTGTGGCCGTGCTTGCCTCGGTGATTGCCACCGCGCCGGGCGGTCGAGCAATCGCAGGAACACTGGAAATTCCGCAGGCCGCACCCTCGCTGCCTTCCGCTCAAGCGACGCAACCGCCTAGTACCGCAACCCCCGCCAACTCCTCCGGCGAAATCGCCTCGGGCACGGCGGCCGACTACGCGGCTCAATCCGCACCGACCAGCACTGCGCAGGCGCCGCCGATGCCGCAGGTGGCCGGAATCGATCAGTACATGAACCAGGGTGGACGAGGCAGCGGATACCCACCCGGCAGCGTGCCTGATCCTCGTAACAATCGAGCGAGCTCCGGTGGCGGGCTTCTGATGGGCGGGCTAGTGGGCGGATTGATCGCATTGGATATCGCGATCAATCATCATCGGTAGACACTATCGGTAGACGCTCGCCCGTGTCGTCGTAAGCGGAGCAGGGTTAGCCCGCCTTGACCGTAACGCGCTGTCCCTCCTTGAGCGCATCCGGGGGCGAAATGATCACAGTCTCGCCGCCGGAAAGGCCCCGCTTGACTTCGATACCATCCTGAAATTCACCGCCGGTCGCGATCGATAGCCGGTTAATTAAACCATCGCGCACGATCCATACGGCAGTTGAAGCGCCGTTGCCCATGATTGCTTTCTTCGGTACCAGCACGATGGTGGCTTGCGGTGCGCCGGAATCGGGGGCGAGGAAACTTACCTTGGCGCTCATCTCCGGCTTGATTATCGAGAGGTCGGGATAGTCGAAGCGGACCTCGACCTTGACCGTACCCTTCTGCCGGTCCGCCTCGGGGTAGACCTTCACCACGTGAGCCGCGAAAGTGCGATCCGGATAAGCGTCGGGGACGATCGCGGCGGGCATTCCAAGCTTGACCTTCGCAATGTCGCTTTCGTTGATGTCGACCTCGACCCGCATGTCGTCTTCGCTGGCAAGTTGGGTAATGTCGGTCGTGCCGCTGCCTGTTCCGTAGACGATCGTCGCTCCCGCCTCCCGGTACTTCTGCAGCACCACTCCGTCGATCGGCGACCGAATAACCGTTTGGCTCACGTTGAACTTCGCATAGTCGATGGCGGCTTTGGCGCGTTCGAGATTGGCCTGGGCTACGGCCAGATCATTGACCGCGACATCCAGCTCGTCCTGGGAGGTGTAGGTCTGCTCGTGCAGCTTCTGGACCCGATTGAGTTTGGCCTGTTTCAACGTCACGTTGGCCAAGGCTAGATCGTAGTCGGCTTTTGCTTGGCTCAGTTGGGCTTGATAGTCGCGATCATCGATTCGTGCGAGCAGGTCGCCCTTCTTTACGATTTTGCCCTCCTCAATCGGCTCTTCGACGATTTGGCCCTGGATCTTAGTTCCAATGGTTATGTACTTGGCGCGCGTGATCACGTACCCGGAACCGGTAAGCAGCACGCCCGACTGACCCGCCGCTCGCATCGCAACATCGGCGGTTTCAACCTCCAGTGGCCTGCCCAGCGTAAGTCGGTAGGCTTCCAGGCCCGCGCCGGCGACCATCGCGGCGAGGACCAGAGCGATCACTATCGCCCGCGACCGACCGCGCTTTCTCGGTTCCGCGGCGCGAACGATTCGGAGCGACTCAAGTTCCCGAATATTCGGTCCGCGGTCGCCCTCCGACGCCATCGCTTATGCTCTCCTGAGCGCATCTACCACGCGCATGCGCATCGCCTGCCGGGCGGGTAGAAGTCCGCCCAGCACGCCCATCACGGCCGCAAACAAAAGCGCTTCGAGGGCGATCGCAGGCGTCACGCGGAAGCTGAACGCCATCGTCGAGAAGGTCATCGAGTTGCCCATGCTGGTGGACAGTCCGTTGATCGGCAGCGCAATTATAACGCCCACAATTCCGGCGCTTACCGCAAGGAGCAGCGATTCGATCACAAAGCTCCCCATCACGGAGCCCGGATTGAAACCGAGCGCTCGCAGCGTGCCGATTTCCGCCGTGCGGCCGGCGACGGCAGCGTACATCGTATTCATCGCGCCGAAAATCGCGCCGATCGCCATCACTACTGCGACCACCACACCGAGCGCGCGCATCTGATTCGCTACTAGCGATTGCGCGGCGTAATACTCCGGCTCGGTGCTGGCGTCGAGATTGATTCGTGGGTCATCCTGCGCGCGCTTCTTGAGGGCGCCCAGGTCGGCACCCGGGACGGCCTTTACGCGCGCGGCTGAAAAAGTATCGCCGCGGCGGGCGTCGCCTTGCAGATCGTGCAGATCGGACCAAGCCTCGGATTCAAAAGTGCTGCCGTCGGCCTCGAAGATTCCGACCACCTTCCATTTGTTACGCCCAAACTTGATGGTCGAGCCAAGCTCGCAGCCCTGGTAGCGTCCTACCAGCTGCTTTCCCACGATCACTTCCTTGACACTCGGTTTGAACATCCGGCCTTCGACCACGTGAACCTTCTCGTGCACCTTTAGCGCTACCGGGAGCACGCCGCGCACGACGATATTGTCGCGACCGCCGCCCGTGCGATCGAAGAATTCCTGAATCGCAAGCTCGGGTGAGGCCAGCGGATTACCGTCCTCGTCGCGTCGGATCGCAGAGAGAAATTTCAAAGCGTCGAATTGGTCCTTGCCCACCCCCGAGACCGTTTCCGTGGTCGCGCCTTTACGCACCAGCACGACGTTGTCCGGCGATCCGGATATCGTTATCGCGCGGCGCAGTCCTGCCACCAGTGCCATCACGATCACAAATACCGCCACCACCAGCGCGATGCCTCCG
>DASXNP010000073.1:0-5975 GCA_036494985.1 Binataceae bacterium (SeqCode) | reverse complement strand
CTATTGGCTTTCGCCCGCAAGCAGCCGCTTAGACCCGAACCTCTCGACGTGAATCGGCTCGCGAGCGGAATGTCGGAACTGTTACGCACCACGGTGGGCGACAATATCGAAATCGAAATGTTGCTGGCGGCAAACCTGTGGCGAGTTTCCGCCGATCACCATCAGCTCGAAAGCGCGATTTTGAACCTCGCCGTCAATGCACGCGATGCGATGCCGGATGGCGGTAAAATCACGATCGAAACCGCCAATAGGTACCTTGACGGCAAATACTCTGCGCAGAACGATGAATTGCTACCTGGGCAGTACGTGATGATCACAGTCACCGATATCGGCATCGGGATGAGCAAGGAAATCATCGAGCGCGCCTTCGATCCTTTTTTCACCACCAAGGAAATCGGGCAGGGCACCGGTTTGGGACTCTCGCAAGTGTACGGGTTCGTCAAGCAATCCGGCGGGCATGTGAAAATCTATAGCGAAGAGCAGCAGGGCACGACGGTGCGGTTGCACCTGCCGCGTCTGATAGTGGCGGAGACCGGCGAGGGTGACTGTCCGCCGCCTCACCGCATCGTCGCCCGGGATTGGCAATGAGACGTCCCGATATTATGCAATAACTATTTGGATCTGGTGCCGCCGAGATAAAGTGCCGCGCTGAACCGGGAGATCTCGATTCCGGCTGAGGAAGAATTGAGGATCGCGGGCGGCGACGGAGCCGCAGCCGTACCACCGAATCGCTCCTCGCCCGTAAAGAGCACAAGCTCGAAGCCCGAAGCGTTGCTAGGCATCGGTACTGTTCGGGTCTCCGGACTCAAGTTGCAAAATAGCAGCGCGTTTCCACCCGACGAATCGCCGCGCCGGATGAGCATCCATCGTTCGTCCTCGTTGAAATCAACCTCTGTCAGGTCTTTACGGCAGTTCGACAAGCAGCGATTCTGTTTGCGCAGCAAGATGAGCGCGCGGTTGAGCGCGAGGAACTCCCGATGCGGCGATCGTGCGGTCTCCGCCCAGTCGATTTGCGAGCCGGCAAAGGTTTCGGGCGCCTGCGGATCCGGGAAGGGCCGGTCTCTGAAGAAGGACTCGTATTCACGCCGGCGTCCTTCAGATACAGCCTTGGCCAGCGCGGGGTCGTCGAAGCTAGTGAAATAGTTAAACGGTGCCGACGCTCCGAACTCTTCGCCCATAAAGAGCATCGGGAGATTGGGCGCGCACATCAGGATCACGGCCGCGAGCCTCTGCTGCTCCGGCGTAAGTAGCGCAGAGAGCCGCTTCCCCGCATCCGCGTTGGCAATCTGGTCGTGGTTCTGATTGAACACGACGAATTGCTGGCCGGGATTCGATTTGGATGAAGCGCCGTGGCGGCGCTGGCGATAGATCGAGCGGCGGCCGTCATAGACAAATCCGTCAGTTAAAGCCTTGGAGAGATCTCCGATCCGCCCAAAGTCGGCAAAATAGCCATTCCTGGAACCGGTCAGCAGGGCATGCAGTGAATGGTGAAAGTCGTCGTTCCATTGAGCGTCGATCCCATGACCGCAGATCCTGGGTGAATTGATCACGCGTGGATCATTCAAATCGCTCTCGGCGATAAGCCACGCCTCGCGTCCGAGCAAGCGTGCCTGATGATGAAACGCTTCCGCCATCTCGCGGAGCACGTGAACCGCGCCGAAGTCGCAGATCTGGTGAATGGCATCGAGCCGCAGGGCGTCGACGTGGTACTCAGTCAGCCAGTACAGAGCATTGTCGATGAACAATCGCCTAACGTCATCGCTCTGCGGACCGTCGAAATTGATGGCCGCGCCCCACGGCGTTCTATAACGGTCAGTAAAGTATGGGCCGTACTCGCCAAGATAATTTCCTTCCGGGCCCAGATGGTTGTAAACGACGTCGAGCACGACCGTGAGGCCCTCGCGATGGCAAGCGTCGACCAGGCGCTTGAGTCCGAGTGGTCCGCCATACGCGGCATGCGGTGCGTAAAGATAGGCGCCGTCGTAACCCCAGTTGCGAGCGCCTGGAAACGCCGCGACCGGCATAAGCTCGATCGCCGTGACGCCCAACTCGCGCAAGTACGGAAGCCGGCCGATCGCGCCATCGAACGTCCGCTCGGGCGTGAAGGTTCCGGTATGAAGCTCGTAGAGGATTAAATCTCCCAGAGGACGCCCTCTCCAATCGCGATCGGTCCAGACGAAAGCGTTGGGGTCGACGATTTGAGAAGCGTCATGAACGCCGTGCGGCTGAAACCGTGAAACCGGATCGGGACGCCGGCGGCCGGGCGCAAATTCATAGTAGTACTCCGCGCCGGGGGCAAGATGTTCGGCGAATGCGGTGAAGACGCCATCCGCATCCCGATCCATCGGCAAGACCGCCTGGCGCGGACTGGTGACACATACGGAGAGACGGGCCGCCAGCGGCGCCCACACGCGAAAGCGAACTCCTTTTTCGCTTGGACTGGCGCCGAACTCAAGGCGCCAAATCCGATCCTGACTCGTTCGAGAATCCAACGGCGTCCTCTCAATCCGACGGCACGAGCATCGAGATTGGCGTTCGCGCGAACGCTTCGTCCATCGATAGCCGCGCCGTACCTTCCTCCACGCGCACGTCGATCGTGCAACCTGTAAACAGATCGACGTAGCGTCGCGCCGCAAGGTCGGCCGGCAGTATGACGTCCGTGCCTGACCACACCGCGCCCGCCGGAAACGAACCCGCGGTGGTGCCCAACTCGGTGAAAAAACGGCCGGCGGCGATTATCACGCTGTCGCGCCCGGCGCGCCGCGCGAAAGCTATCACGTGACGCGCGCGCTCGCCGGCGGCCTCGAGCGGCACGTATGCTCCGCTCGCGAACAACTCTGGATGGTTGCGGCGAAATTGCAGGGCGCGATGGACCACATACATCTTGATGCGCCCGTCCTGCGGGCTTTCGAGGAGTTTTTCCACCAGCTTGACCTGGTTGCGATCGGCCTCGCGGATGATCTCTTCGAGCATCGCCGAGCGGATAGCGAAGTCCACCCGCCTGCGGTTATCCGGATCGACCAGATTATAGTCCCACAACTCGGTGCCCTGATAAAAATCAGGAACTCCAGGCGACCCTGCTTTGATCACGGTCTGCGAAAGCGAATTGAGCATTCCGGCCATCGCGATGGGGCGGCGAAAGCTCACGAAATCTGCGAGGAAAGGGTTAGCCGGATTGGGCTTGAGCGCCGCGCGCACGAACTCTGCGAGCGCTTTGTCGTGAGCGGCGTTCGGGCTGACCCAGCTTGTGCGGAACTTGGCCTCCTTTGAGGCTTTTAGGGTGTAATCCTCAATACGCCCAACGAACTGCTCATGCTCAGCAGGCGTCATCCGCTCGAGCGGCCAGGCTCCGACGAGCGTCTGGTAAAAAAAGTATTCCTCGTTGGCATCGGGGACGCTGATATCTTCCAATTTGAGGCGCAGCGGAGCGTTAAGCCCGTGCCATCGCCGCACCGCCCGCTCCCAGGCGTCGGGCATTTCCGAGAGCACGTTAATTCGCGCGCGCACGTCCTCGCCGCGCTTGGTATCGTGCGTCGAAGTGGCGGACAGCGCGTGCGGCCATTCATTGAGCCTGCGCTCGTTGCGAGCATGAAAGGTTTCGACCGCGACGCCACTCGAGGTTGGATTGCCGCCGACTTCGTTCAGCGAAGCGAGCGGATAAAACCGGTAGAGCGCGGTGTCTTCGAATCCTTTCGCCATCACCGGGCTGGTGAGCTGCTGGACGCGCAAAGTAAAGTCGAGCCGTTCCGCGCGCGCGGCGTCGTCCAGGCCCTCGGGATGATCCAACAACAGCACCGCCGCGAGGAAGTCGAAGGTGAATTCGCTGAGCGCGGCGTTTCTGCGCTTGGCGGCATTGACCGCGGCCATTACGTAGCGGCGATCCTCGCCGCTCACCGAACCTTCGGAGGTTACGTACGAGCGATAAACAGGAAAGCAGGCAATTACTTCGGCCAGCACGCGGCCGAGGCTGTTGAGCGTGAAGTCACGCGACCATCGATGCTGCTCCGAAATGCGGTCGAGCTTGCGCGCGAGCACGTTCTGCTCTCCAGACATCAACGCGCGCAGCACGAGCTTCTTGCAATCGTAGACGATGTCGGAAAACTCGCGCCGATGGTGATTGAAGCTCAAGTAACACTCCATCAACCGCTCAGAGTTGCTGCGGTCAACGTAGAGCCCATTTAGATCGTTCAGAAATTCGTATCCGGTAGTGCCATGCACCGGCCAGTCCGCACGCAATCGCTCATCCGCGCCGAGAATCTTTTCGACCACGATATAAAAAGGAAGCGGTCGCGCCTCCGGATCGCTCGGCCTGCTGTCCGTCTTGCACGGGATAGGGGCAAGCGCAGCCGTGCATTCGTTCTGAAGCGTATGTAGATATTGTCCTGGATCGCGGAGGCCATCGACGTGGTCGATCCGCAGTCCGCTGACCAGTCCCTCACGAATTAACCCCAAAATGAGTTCGTGCGTAGCTCTGAAAACGTCGGGGTTTTCGACACGGATCGCGGCCAGGTCATTGACGTCGAAGAAGCGGCGATAGTTGATTTCGTCAGCCGCGACGTGCCAGAAGCTCAGCCGGTACGCCTGGTCATCGAGGAGCATCTCCAGGCGATCGAAGCTGTGCGGGTCACCCTTAATCCCGTTGAGGTCCGCGACCGACGCTGCAACCGCAGACCGCACGGACGCATTCGCTTCCATCAACGCGGCGAGCCGCTCCTTGACGATCTCCTTCTCACGCTGGCGTTCCCGGACCCTCGCGGGGTCGGTTTCCGTGCGCAGCGGAAGATGATTGAGCGCGGTGATTATGCTGGCTAGCTCCATGGACTCGCGGCTCGACTCGCCCAGCTCGGTTGTCAGCCGTGCGAGGGCTGGTTCCAGGAGTGCGGTCCAGGTGCGCGGCGCGAGCGGAAAAACCTGGTCGTAGTAAGCAGCTTCGAAAGCGCCCTTTCCGTAGGCGATGGAAATCTGACCATTTTCGAGCACATGCCCGAACTGATCGCCGAGCACCGGGAGCAGGACTTTATTTGCAAGGTCAGCCTTGGGCGGCTTCCAGTCGATATCGAAGAAAGACGCATATGGAGAGCTCGGTCCGTTCTCGAGCACGTCAAACCACCATTGGTTGGAAACGTCCGCGATGCACATGTGGTTGGGCACGGTATCGACGATGATTCCCATGCTGTGCTGCTGGACCTGGCGGGAAAACTGGCGAAATCCGTCCTCGCCACCGAGCTCCCGATTGATCCTTCGGTGATCCATCACGTCATAGCCGTGAGGACTGCCCGCCCGGGCCTGCGTAATTGGAGAGATGTAACAGTCGCTGACGCCGAGCAGGTCGAGATACCGAACTATTCCAGCTGCGTCGACGAGCGTGAATTCGCCATTAAGCTGAAGTCGATACGTAGCCGAGGGAATGCGCGCGCTCACTGGCAAGAGAGCTTCAATCTCTGCCTTTTAAAACGACGCCGGCCACCATCAGGCCGCCACCCAGCACGATCGCCGCGATGCTCGCAGTGGGAGGGATGACATGCAGGACGTTCTCATGACTTTGGATAGTTACATCGCCGAGTTTCGCGACATCCTTCGTATCCCTGGTCCGAAAGGCGGGGAACGCCAGGGTCACGATACCCAGAAGAGCGACTAGTGCTCCGATAAGAAGCAGCGGTTTCATAGAAAACTCCGTTGGGCAGACAACCCGGTTTGCGGATGCATGCATCGGAACGCATGCCCGGGCATTGTCGTATGCGCGGATCGTGCCAACGGATTTCCGAGCCCCGATCTTGATCGCGGGCAGATGGCGGCGCACGACCGCTAAGTTACGTCATACCGCGCTTTTTGTTTATTTGCAATTTGTCCCTCCGACCGCCCACTTCCACTTTCCCGTGCTTCTTCGCCCGCGCCGTGCAATTCTTACCGGCATAAAAAGAAATCAACCGCCTCTGAACTCCCCGGGCCGCGCAGTCATGGGGATCCACGAAGCG
>DASXNP010000072.1:0-1632 GCA_036494985.1 Binataceae bacterium (SeqCode) | reverse complement strand
ACCCGGACGCATGTGGGTCAGGCCCGTTTCGCGGAAATTCGCCTCGATCCAGATGCGCCGGCTCGATAGCAGCGAAAACACAGCGGCACCGGGATTAACGAAGCCTCCGACCTGCAGGTCGTCGACCCTTGTCACGACGCCATCGTCGGGTGCCGTTACGGTCGCATAGGAGAGATCGAGCCGGGCGCGGTCGAGCTGCGCCTTGGCTGCGCGAACCGTTGGATGACGATCGATCTCGATATCCGGATCGCCGTTCAGGGCAACTACGGTGCTGGCGATCTGCTGTTCAATCGATGCGACATGCTGGCGGGCGACCTTGAAATTTGTCTCGGCCTGGTCGTAGACCGCACGCGGGGTAAAATCGGAAGCGACCAGCATCTTCTTGCGATTATACTCGCGTTCGTCATAGGACGCAGAATCCCTGGCGGACTGTAATTCGGCCTCCTGCTGACGGTAGGTCGCTTTGAGCCCGTCGATTTGCAGGCGCGCGCTGGCGAGCCGCGCCTCCGCCTGATCGACCGCAATCTGGTAGGGCTCCGGATCGATTCGAAACAGGACCTGCCCCTGACGCACGTGCTCGTTGTCCCGGACCGCGATTTCGACTGCCTGGCCGGCAACACGGGCATTGATCGTTACCTTCGCCGCGCGAACAAACGCATCGTCGGTCGAGACATAAGGTTCCTCGGCGAGATAGTAGCCAGCGCCGAACGCAGCCAGCACGATCGGCAATGCGAGCATGAGGGGTCGGCGCAGCCGCTCTCTCAAGCTCCTCCGGGGTACCGATGCCCCGCGGTCAGAGGCGGCGCCATCGATGACTCGATCAAATCGCATCTCCACCGCCGACTCGGCTACTTCTGCGGAAGCTATGTCGCTACCCATAAATCTCGGTTCTTGCTCGGGAGCTTGAAGCCGACGGGGGTGTGCAATTTCTACCGTTCCGCCGGTACTCTCGGCGCCGGCAGGGCGGGCACCCACAGACACATCAGTCAGGACCGGCCCCGTTGTCTTCACTGTCACCAACTGCGTCGCCGCCTCGTTCTGGCGGAACTCGTTGCGGTCGCCGACCCGACCGGCGAATGGTGAGAAAATAAAGCCCATCGAAAGCCCTCGCCTCACTTGTATTTTGTAACGCTTCATACAAATACTGCGCTATCATGCACTAATCAAGGTGTCTGTCCATTTATTTTTGTAACGATTCATACGTAATATGGCACGGACACGGAGCAACCAGGGTGTTTGCGATATGGCACGAAAAACGAGCGAAACCGGACCGGCGCGTCGAGGACGGCCGCGCGCCTACGACACACAGGCAGCGCTCAAGCAGGCAACGGAAACATTCTGGAGGACCGGCTACTCCGGTACTTCCCTCGACAGCATTGCTGCCGCGACCGGCATGAATCCACCGAGCCTCTATGCGGCGTTCGGCAACAAGCACGGCCTCTATCTCGAGGCGCTCGCGCGCTATTGGGAGATCAGCCTGGCCGCCACGCGTGAAGCTCTCGCGGAGGACCGTCCCCTTGGAGAAAGCCTGATGCTTGCCTACGAAGCGGCGTTGTCCATCTACTTTTCGGGCAAGGGAAGCGCGCGCGGCTGCTTTGTGATGGGGACCGCGGTGACCGAAGCCGCCGAAGA
>DASXNP010000071.1:0-3183 GCA_036494985.1 Binataceae bacterium (SeqCode) | reverse complement strand
CGGACGATGTCGTCAATCTGGGCGTCGGCGAAGCCAACACGCTGGAACTCGGCGTGCGCCGCGTCGAATAGCCGGTTGCGAGTCTCCTCGCGCTGCTGGTCACGCCGGCGGAGTTTAAGGATTTTGACAGCGAGCACTGGGTCATCTGACATATGTCACTGACGTATATCAATGACGCGCGTCATGTCAAGGTCCCTTTTGCGGGTCGCTCGCTAAGGTCGGTGAATTCCCGGTCGCGTCGTTTTAGTTGAGGCGTCAGCGGCAGCGGCGCCCTTGCGCCTCTTTGCTTCGCGTTCAATCGCAGCGTCGATGCCGGCGACCGTATAGCCACACTGGTTGAGAAACTTGTAGAGCCGTAGCACGTACTCCCGCGGCGTACTGGCTTCCCACTGGCGCATTGCGTCCTCGGTCTGAAGGAGATTGGGCAACCACTTGTCACGCCTGCTGAGCACTTCGTTTAGCAAGGCTGCCAACACGTCAGCGTTTGCGCAGTGCCGATTTGTCCTCGGGTCATAGGGTCCGCTCAAAAAAAACCGGCCTTCACGGTAGCGTCCCAGACATCTTTACCTGTCAGTGGCATCGTCGTGCTCCTTTCCGCCGGCCAGCCAAGTTCGCTACCAAGGCACTCATGTCTGGTGCGACTCCTTTTCCACTATGGCATGAAAATGACCGAAGCCAACGCACGGATGTTGTGTGTTTCTGGCCGGTCCCGCTTCTTAATTCCATGAACGGCGAAGAGATAGGCGCTCTTGTATTCCTGATCGCCTTTATCGCAGTGCTCCCCATCACTTTTAGGGGCGCAAGTAGGCGGCGCATAATGTAGGTCGTCTCTCTTTTCGGAATTTCCGGGGATCTCCAGGAAGGGTGGCACCTAAGATGCCGGCTACCCGCACTCCGTTTGCCAAACTACTGGGTTCAATGCGAGGCTAGTTCAGCTTGAAAAACGGAAATTCCGGGTCAGTGATGACCGAGTGTGATGGCGAAGGGCGAGCGGCAGAGCATGGACAACCGAACGTGAGCGTGGTCAAATTCGGGGCACTTGACGGCGAATCGCGAGCGCGGCGATAAATCGAACGAAGATGAACGGCGTTCATGACATGGGCGGGATGGAGGGATTCGGCAGAGTCATCCGCGAGGAGAACGAACCACTGTTCCATCACGATTGGGAGCGCCGAATGATCGGAATCGGCGTCCTGGCCGGATACCGCGTAAACGCCGACGAATTTCGCCACGCGATCGAACGAATCGCGCCGGCAGATTACTTGGCGTCGTCGTACTACGAGCGATGGTTGCGCGCGGCTGAGGGGCTATACGCGCAAAAGGGTATCAGCGGTAGCGAAGCCGAACTGGTTGCGGTAGCGAAGGTCGCGGCGTCGCGCCCACGCAGAAGGGCGCGAGCGAGGTTCGCCGTCGGAGATCGAGTGCGCGCACGCATAATGAATCCGCCTGGCCACACGCGGCTTCCGCGATACGTGCGCGGCCGGCGAGGGCGGGTGATTCGCGACTTGGGCGAAAACGTATTTCCGGACACCAATGCGCATCACGCCGGCGAAAATCGGCAGCACGTTTACACGGTCGAGTTTTCGGCGCGTGAGTTGTTCGGGGTGGATCGAAATCCGCGCGATACAGTTCGTCTCGATCTCTGGGAAGATTATCTCGAGCGCGATAAATCGACGGGTGAAGGAGCTGTCCGGAGAAAACCGAGCAAGCGGCGATGAGCGACGACCACGATAACTCTGACCGTGACCCGGCAGCGCGCGTAAAGGCGCTGGAAGGGATGCTGGTGCGTGCTGGCCTCGTCGACTCGGCGGCGCTCGACGCCTTCGCCGAGACCTACGAGCAGCGCGTCGGCCCGCGCAACGGCGCACGAATGGTCGCAAAGTCGTGGGTCGATCCCGCCTATCGCAAACGGCTGCTTGCAGACGCATCGGCGGCGGCGGCCGAACTGGGGTTTGCCGGTCCGGAAGGCCGCCTGACTGCCGTGGAAAATACCAATCGCGTGCACAACTTGATCGTTTGCACGCTATGCTCGTGCTACCCGTGGTCGGTGCTGGGTCCGCCGCCGCTCTGGTACAGGAGCTTCGCTTATAGGTCGCGAGCGGTCAGCGATCCGCGCGGCGTGTTGCGCGACTTCGGCACATCGCTTGCCGACGATATCGAGGTGCGGGTGTGGGACTCGACCGCCGAGCAGCGCTATATCGTGATTCCCGAGCGACCCGCTGGAACGGAGCACATGACCGAAGAGGAACTCGCGGCCCTCGTCACGCGCGACTCGATGGTCGGCGTCGAGATTCTCGGTTCTCGGCCTGCGCAAAAAAAATCGAAATGAACGCCTCGGAAGCGTTGGCGCAGCTGGCTGCGGCCGCAAAACTCAATCCCGCACGCATCTTCAGCGCGCCGTGGGAGCTGCGGGCTTTCGCGATCGCGGTCAGTCTTTCGGAGTCGGGAGCGTTCAAGTGGTCGGACTTTCGCGAGCGGCTAATCGAAGAAGTCGCGCGTGGCGACGCGACGCAGTCAGCAGATTCAGCGGAAACCATCGAGCACTACCACGAGCATTTCCTGCGCGCGCTCGAACGAGTGATCCAGGAGAAAGGAATCTTCACGAAAGCGCCTCCGCGCGCTGAGTGCTGACGTTGCGTCAGCGGCACAACACGGCTAACCAGCCTGATGCTCACGCTCCCATTCGTCCAGCTTCTTGAGAAATCCACGTACAACGGACAGGGCTTTGTTTATCTGGAGGCTCTCGGAGAAGCCAATTACCTTCGCAGCCTCGAGAGATTTTCGGGCTTCCATTTCATCGGCCGGAGGAAGGGCGTTGAAGGCGGCTCTTATTGCAGCGTAACGGCTGATCGCATCCATCGTTCTTACTCGTGTTAGGGGACTTCGTGTTCTGGCTGACCATGTCGATTGCGCATGCAGTCATCCTTGTCGCGTCCCCTTGGCGATGATTGTGTTACCACACTTGAATTGAGTGTAATATAGCGACAGTCGGAGAAACTGTCCCTTTGCGAATGATCCTAGTTCGGTACCGACGAGTCTCATGTCTTAGCATCCAGGCCGAAGGGAAACTAGCCGATTTCAGATGGTTCACATGGCGGAGTATTGCTGCCGGCGCTCGAGTGCCGCACCGACGCCGTGCAGGAGACCTGCAAGCGTCGGGTCCAACGGGGCGAACTGAAAAGA
>DASXNP010000070.1:0-19837 GCA_036494985.1 Binataceae bacterium (SeqCode) | reverse complement strand
ATCCGACGAGGGTGAACTGAATGGCCGCTGGGAGACGGCATCACCCATCGCAGATGAGGGATCTGGTCCACCCCTGCTGTCACGACATTATTTGGCGTAGAGTTTTGTCCGCTATTTGTCGTGCTCGAAGCCGAAACAAGGCTCCGTTCGCGTCGATCAAGATGACTAGGGCGGTGCTCGGGGCTTAAGCCCGGTTTTCAGCGGCGAAGGCTGGCACAGCACAATTCTCTGACTATCACCGAGCGTTTCCGATCCACTGCGCTTGATTTCGGGTGGAAGGTATGCGGACGCTTTGACATGCAAGTAATTACTTGCCTATTATGCCCATGAAGGACGTGGACGAAAAGGTTTTCAAGGCGCTCGCTGATTCGAGCCGGCGCCGATTGCTCGATCGTTTATACGCCCGTAACGGCCAGACTCTGACCGAGCTATGCGAAGATCTGGACATGACGCGACAGGCGGTCACGCAGCACCTGGACATTCTCGAAGCCGCCAACCTCGTCACGACGGTACGGCGGGGACGGGAAAAGCTGCACTACCTCAATCCCGTGCCACTGCAGGAGGTTTACGAACGCTGGATCAGGAAATTCGAACGAGCGCGGTTGAGCGCGCTGCATAAACTCAAGAAACGGCTCGAGGGTAACAATGATGAATAAGTCGGAATTCGTATACGTTAGCTACATACGCACGACGCCCGACCGCTTATGGTCGGCGCTGACCAGTCCAGACTTTATGAAGCAATACTGGTTCGGCATGCATTTCGAGACCGACTGGAAGGCCGGGTCCTCATGGCGAATGATCTTCCCCGATGGCCGGGTCGCGGACAGAGGCGAGGTTCTCGTGGCCGATCCGCCCAAACGCCTGGTACTCAAGTGGCGCAACGAATTCAGACCAGAGCTGAAAGCCGAAGGATATGCGAGCTGCACGATCGATCTTGAACCGATCGCCGACGTGGTGAAGTTGACCATAACCCACGTGATGGATCGCGCCGAGTCGAAACTGATCGAGGCTGTTTCCGGCGGTTGGCCACGTATCCTGTCGAACCTCAAATCGCTGCTGGAAACGGGGGAAATCGTGCTGAAAACGACGCAGCACTGAGAAACTAGGAACGCTGGCTGGCACCGAGCGACACCTAGTCTCAAGATGGGATGGCGGTCGGGCCTTCACGTAGGAGGAGGTAAGATATGACCGCGCACAACAGTGGAACCCGCGAGCAGTGGCTTGCGGCGCGCCTGGAGTTGCTCGAGGCGGAAAAGGAACTCACGCGGCGCAGCGACGAGCTGGTGCGGCGGCGGCAGGAACTGCCCTGGGTCCGGGTCGGCAAGGACTATCGATTCGAGACCGACGAGGGCAGCGCCTCGCTGGCGGACCTCTTCCGAGGGCGTTCGCAGCTCCTCGTCTACCATTTCATGTTCGGGGCCGATTACACTGCGGGGTGTCCTTCATGCTCCGCGATCGCAGACGGTTTCCACGGCTTCGTCGTGCACCTGGCCAACCATGATGTGATGCTCTGGGCGGTGTCGCGGGCGCCGCTCGCGAAGCTGCAGGCGTACAAGCGCCGGATGGGCTGGAGCTTCCCCTGGGCCTCGTCGTTGGGCGGCGACTTCAACTTCGACTTCAACGTCTCGATTACCGAGGAGCAACAGCGCGAGGGCCGCTTCGAATACAACTACCGGCGCAGCAGCCAGGCGATGGACGCGACACCGGTCTCGCAGCCCGTCTCCCCGTTCGCGGCCAGATGCGGAACCGACGCGAACACCTACCGGCGCGAGAGGCCGGGCATGAGCGCGTTCGTGCTCGAGGACGGCGTCGTCTACCACACCTACTCTACCTATGCGCGCGGACTGGACGGGCTCTGGGGCATGTACCAGTGGCTCGACCGCGCGCCCAAAGGACGCAACGAGACGGGAGGAGGCGGGCCTTGGTGGCGCCGCCACGACGAGTACGAGAAGCGCTAAGCCAAGTCTTGGGTGTCATGCGCGCAACCGGACAACAGGTGATCTCACGACGCATGATTTCCGAGAGCGCCTTCTTACGCGTTGCCGCGCTGCTCTTCGGCGGCAGCGCGGCGGTGACGATACTCTGGTCCGCGTCCATGTCGGCGATGGGCGTTAAAAAAACAGCTTCGCTCGGGGCCGTTTCGAGGCAGATTCTTACCGCGCCGCGGATGATCGCGTATACTTGCCTGAGGACAGCCGCCAGGCGGTATCTTGATGGCATCCGTAACCCAACAATCGAACAAGAAACCGGCCGTGATCAAATCATTAAATGAGGTCGGACGGTACGCGGTCGGCGTGCAGTGGAGTGACGGGCACGACAGTATTTTTCCGCTCGAAAATCTGCGCCGTTTCTGCCCGTGTGTCGAATGCTCGAGCAGGCACGATATCGACGCCTCCGGCGTGCGGCTCAAGCAATTCACACGGCTCGGCGAGCATGGCGTGTTGGTCGGATGGACCGACGGGCATGAAACGCTCTACACGCTTGGGCAACTCCGATCCATCTGCCGATGCGCCTACTGTGTGGGCGAACCGCAAAAGCCGATCACCGGCGCCTAGCGGGAGTCTTTTGGGTCGCGCTCGTGAGACTTTGTCGATCACTCATCTGACCGCGTTCCTGACCAAGCAGCGCCGCTTCTATGAAGCGCAAGAAATCGAAAGAGGTGTTGCCTTACGCGAAAGGCCGCGGATTATCAAAGCATGAACTACCGTAGACGACGGATGCCGCGCCAGGAGGCCTGGGGCTGCCTGGAGCCGCCCACTTCGATCCGAATGGCCGCTTGCCTGGCGGCAATCGCGATACTTGGCTTGACGGGTTTGCTGGCGCGTGAGTGCGCATTGGCGCAAGGGATGGGCGGGGGAGGCCTAAACGGATTCGGCGGCGGAATCGGAACGGGACTGCCGACGCAAATTAACGTGCCCATCCTCGCCGGTATTCCAAATGGCCAGGGGGTAAAGCCGGTTCGCATCTCTGGACGAGTGCTGGCGGGCGATGAACCGTTGCCGCGCAGCGGGGAGATCGTTCGGCTGGTGATCAACAAATCGATCGTGCCAATGGTGCTGGACAGGGAGCCGGAGGAGAGCGATTTGTCGCTCAACCGGAGCGACGAGCTGTCGCGCCAGCTGTTTCATGCGTTGACCACCAAGCAGGTTCGCGTGATCGCTGATCAATGGATGCTCGCACGAATCGAGCGCCAGAGCGACGCGCCCGATCGCTTGCGAATCGAGGGAACCATCAGGAACCCCGCGGATCCGATTTTGGAGATCGATTCCGTGCGGAGATCGCATTGAGTGCGGCGCGCCCTGAAAAAACGCGGCCGCTGATCGCGACGAACATCCTTGCGCTTTCGGGAAGTCTCGGGCGCAGATCGTCGAACACGGAATTGCTGCGAGCCGCCCAGCGATTGTGCGCCGGCGCCGCACAGGTTGTGATTTACGAGGGTCTGCGAGACATCGCGCCATTCGATCCGGACCTGGAAGACGACGCGGCGCCAGAACCGGTGAAAAATCTCCGGGCGCTCATAAGCAGCGCCGATGGGGTGCTGATCTCCAGCCCTGAATACGCCCACGGTGTTTCGGGTGTGCTCAAGAACGCGCTGGACTGGACGGTTTCGACCGGCGACTTTTACGACAAGGCGGTGGCGGTGCTGAACGCATCGCCGCGCGCCACGATTGCGCTGGAAGCGATGAAGGAAAACTTGCGAACAATGGGAGCGCGGCTAGTCGAAGAGGCGTCGATTACCGTAGCGGTGATGAGCCGGAGGCTCGACGCGGATGAGATCGCCGCGGACGCCGAAATCGCGGGCGCGGTACGCAGCGCAATGACGGCATTCGTGCGTGGAATCGATGCACTCAAGCTGGCGAAGGCCGCGATGGAGTCCGGAAATTGAGGTCGAGCATCGCGGGTTAAGAGGAGGTGAGCATGATTGTCGATTGGATCTACAACAATCCAATCTGGCTATGGGGCAGCATCTTGGTCGCGCTCTTCACCGCCGCGTCATGCGCCGGCCTGCTGGTCTTTAATCGATTAGTGCACGTCAATCTACGCCGGGCTCACAACGATCTGGCCGGGTTCACGATCGCCATCATCAGCGTGCTATACGCGGTTCTGCTCGCCTTCATCGCGATTGCTACGTGGGAATCCTTCAGCCGAGCGTCTGATATCGTCGAGACCGAATCGGACCTGGTCGGCGGCATTTTTCTCGATACTCGCGGCCTACCCCAGGCCAAAGGGAAGGAGATTCGCGATGCCGCGGCGCGATATGTCAGCGTCGTGATCAACGATGAATGGCCGATCCAGCAGGCCGGCAAGACGCCCGACCAGGGATGGAAGCCGCTGCGTGAGCTCAATTCGGCGATCGCCACGATCCAACCCGAGAAGCCGGGTGAAGCGGTGATCGAGGCTGAACTGCTAAAGACCTGGAACGAGCTCTACCTGGCGCGCAGCAGCCGCCTCTCTGCCGTCCAAGGTCACATTCCCGCCGTAATCTGGTGGATCGTCTTCTTCGGCGCGGCGATCACCACCGGCTACACTTATTTTTTCGGCTTCGAAAGCTTCAGCTTGCATATGGCCATGACCGCTACAATCGCGGCTACACTAGCGCTGGTTGTGGTGTTGATCATTGCGCTCGATTGGCCGTTTCGCGGCCAGATCAGCGTCACTCCCGACCCATTCATCATGACTCAACAATCATGGGCTGACATGAGCTTCGACAAGCAATAAGGCACTGGCGGTCGTTGTCGTAGCTGCGCGTCGTGCTCGCGGAGAAGCTGCGCCTTAGCTCGATACGGCACGGAGTGGTGCGGTCGAAGTTGAAAATCGACAACCCCAGAGCAACGCTGGTCCCAGGGCGAAAAACCGCAGGCCGCGGTTGCTTGCGCCTGCAAGCGACTGCTTTAGGGTCTTCTTGATGGCTCCGGGGGGGCCGCTCCGGCTTTAGGCGCCGGCATGAATCGAGTCGCGCGGCGGAGTCGCACCCGCCTCAGGATCGCCGATCGGGATAGTGGGCAGGTTGGCCGAGAACGAGAGCTGTCGGCCCGTTCGCCATAGGAAAGAAAGCTTACACTTGCGGGCGGACGATTCCTCGCTCGAAATGGGTGTGCAAGAGTTTTAGGATTAATTCGAGGAAGAGTGCTTAAGCACCGTGCCGCCCAAGTGCGAGCCGACGGCCTTGAGATTAACCTTAGCGGCCTCCATCGACGGATCTAACGACAGCGCCATGCGGAAATCTTTCTCGGCTTCTGAGAATCGCATCATGTCGTTGTAGGCCATTCCGCGAGCGTTAAAGAGGTGCGCATCGCGGGGCGATTTCGTCAGTCCGGCATTCGCCGCCATCACTGCTGCGTCGGGGCGACCAAGGCGCAGATAAACGTCGGTCAGCTCCGTGAAATTGGCACCGCTTGGATTGATCGCGACGGCTTTCTTGTACATCTCGAGCGCATCGTCAGGCTGCTTTTGGACGGTGCGAACAAACCCGAGATCGACATAAGCGGAGTCGTTGTTTGGGTCGAGCGCGATCGCGCGTTTGAGCAACCCGGCGGCATCGCCGATCTTGGTCATGTTAACCGGATCTTCGCTACCCGCCTGATTGATTAGCTGCTCAGCTTGATCGACAAGCGCGGACGATGATTGGGCGCAAGCGGGCGCCGCTAAGAGCATTCCTGCAACCACCAGAGCTACTACGCCCAACATGCCGCTGGCGGCTCGCTTGACCTCCCTTCGGGGCGTAACGAACCTGGAGTCGCTCGGCTTCATCTCTCGGCTCAATGACGATCCAATGACCTCGAAAATCGCGGGCAGTAGGAACAGGCTCGCGATCAGGATGAGAGTGACGCCGAGGCTAAGCGTCCATCCGAGGCTAGAGATGCCGCGATGGTTGGCAGGAATGAGGGCGGCGAAGCCGGCGACAGTCGTAAGCGAGCAGATGGTCACGGACTTGCCAACGGCTTTGCGCAAGATGAGCTGCCCGGTCTCTTTTTCTTCGCGCCAGCGATAAACCATGTTGACGCCGTTGTCCACGCCCATTCCGATAATGACTGGGATGGCGAAGAGATTGGCCAGGTTGAATTCCCATCCGAGCAGGCCCATGGCTTCGAGCAGCCAGGCAGCGCCGAACACAAGCGGAACGGTGGCTAGGACCGCATCGCGCCACTTGCGGAAATCGGCGAAAACAAAGACCAGGACGGCGGCGAGGGCGAGAACGGCGGCGCGTTCATAGCCGGTGCGCATCACGCTGGCGATGCTGAGGGTCTGGACGGGCGGTCCGGTGACATCGGGATCGACGGTACGGACCGAATCGACGAAGCGGCGCAGGGGCGCATCGTCCCAGACGTCGCCGCGCGGGTATATCTGAACAAGGAATTTGCCCGATGCGCCGACGAAGCGATCGCGAACGATCGCGGGGAGGTTGGATGCAGTGACTTCGGCGGGGGCGAGAGAGGATTTCAGCATCGAGATCTTCGCCGCCATATCGTGTGCCAACGAGGATTCGTAGGATTCGAAGGAGTGGGAGTTAGCTTTAAGTTGCGAAATCGACTGATGCAGCAGCGCGGCGGTGCTTGACGCAGTACGGTCGGCGCCTGCCGGGGCGCTGTCAAGCTTGAAGACGAGGCCGTCGAGGGCATCGAGGAGTTTAGCGGAATCGGAAGGCCTCTCAAGGGGCCGCACCGAAATTGGATCGAGTACGGGCTTGAGCGAAGCGAGCATAGTGCGCTTTTGCGATTGATCCTCGGGAATGTAGCTTGAAATCGTCTCGGCATCGCTGACGGTGGGGAGCTTGCGGAATTGTCGAGCGCGGCGATCGGCCTCTTCACCAGTAGCGGCGAGCGATACGGCAAACCACGAGGAGCGACCCGAATCCTTGAGCAGCTTCTCCTCAAACTTCACCGCCTCGCTGTTCTCCGCCTGAAGCTTGAGCAGATTCTGATCGAAGCGGAGGTTTCGAATCGGATAGACGCCGAGCGCCGTGACCGCGAGGGAGACCGCGATGATACGGCGAGGATTTGAGAAGAGGCGCGAGAGAATCGTGCGCGACAAATCGCGGTGGCTTTGCCGCGGCGCTATCATGAGGCGGTTTCGATCTTTGAGGACCAGCAACGCGGGAAATAGCAGCATCGCGGCGAGTAGGCAGAGAAAAACTCCCGCGGCGGAGACCTCGCCGAGTTCCGCGACGCCTTTGAAGTCGGTGAAGGTCGGCGCGAGGAAGGCGAGCGACATGATGATGGCGGAGGCCACGACTCCCGAGCCGGTGTTGACGACGCTAAGTTCGATCGCGGCCGGCACGCCGTGCCCCTCAAGGCGAGCTTCGTCGTAGCGGGCCAACAGATGGATTGGGAAGTTGATGCCGATGCCGGCCAGCACGCTCATGAACACCGCCGAGAGCAGATTTAGGTGCCCGATTGCGAGCGCCGTAAAGCCGAACGACCATGCGGTGCCGACCAGCAGCGCCGTGATCGCGAAGGCCGGCTTCACAAGACCGCGAAAGGGAATGACCAACAGCAGGATGTTGGCGACGATCGCCAGCACAGAGGCGAGCGCGACGTCGCGGGCGGTCGAGTTGGCTTCAGCGCGCGCCAGTGCTGGACCCCCGGTCATGCCCGCTTCGACGTCAGGGAAACTCGCTCGAGTGAGGTCGAGATCGTGCTGGATGACGTCGACTGGGTCAGCGCCGTCCTTGACCCCATTGCCCTGCGCGACCTGCATCAGGATGTACTTGCCGTTGTCGGAGGCGACGTAACCATCGTTGAGCAGTCTGTTTTCCGGGACGCCGCTGACTAACCCCTGCCACGGCGACTGGAACCGCGCGGCGGGTGAGCTGACCATTCCGGTGAGGATCGAATTGAGAAAGGAGAGATCCAGCGGCTTGGAGCGGGTCGACGAAGCCGACGGATCGCCGAGCAATCCCGATGTGAGATGGGAAGCCACCGCGCGGCTGGCTTGCTGGTTGATCAATGTGAAGAGATTCGCAAGCCCGGGGTCGGCTGCGTAACCGGTGAGGAGATCGGAGTTGTCGCCCAATCGCGATGAAAGTTCACGGAGATCTGCGGGACTTAGGTAGAGCAGAGCGCGATCGGCGAGGAGGCCGCGATCAATCTTGTAAAAGACGCTTTTGATGTTGTTCGGATCGGCGGCGAGTCTGTGCGCCAAGGAATCAGCGAAGGCTTCGGCGCGCGCAGCATCGGGTTTGGCGCGGATGACGACAATCAGCCCGTCGATATCAGGGAACTCACTGGTGTAGGAGAGATAGTTGCGGCTGTCGCGAGTGCTGGAGGAGATCAGGTCACTCTGGCCGGTGCGAAATTCAAGATGGTTCTTGGTGTAGAGAATCGACCAGATCGTAAGTATCAGCGCGCCCCCAAGTATGAGCCAGGGGTGGCCCACGGCGAGATGGCTTAGCGCGCGGAACGCGCGATAACGAAAAGAATCTGGGTTCATGGGAGCTACGCGCGGCTAGAATCGAAACCGATCGGTGCAACCCTTAGTCCGGCCGCGAGTACGAAATCCAACATGACCATCCAGAGCTAGCAACTTTGCGCTGCTAAGTCGAAGTCGTAACTACCGATTGACGGCCGCTGCTGATGCGAGGGCGGAAGCGACCGCCGCGGAGAGTTGGTCGTAAGACTGCGCGCCGTCAAGGAGTCGGCCATTAACGAAGAAGGTCGGAGTGCCCTCGGCGCCGGCTTTGGCTGCGAGATCGCCGTCGGAGTTGATTGCGGCTTCGTAGCGGCGACTGGCGACGCACGAGGTGATCGCGGCGGAGTCGAGACCCAATACGGTGGCGTAGTCGCCGATACGATTCGGGTCGAGCGTGGGCTGATGATCGAAGATGTACTCGTTCATTTTCCAGAATGCGTCCTGTTCACCGGCGCATCGCGCGGCCTCCGCGAAAGGAAGGCTGCCCGAGTGGGTTTCGTAGTCGCGATAGATTAGGCGCAGTTGGCCGTCGTAGCGCGCCAGGAGGTCGCGCAGCGCGGGTTGGTTGTCGGCGCAATAAGGACATTCGTAGTCGGCGAACTCGACGATCGTGACGGGAGCGTTTGGATCGCCCCGCACGTAGTGCGCACCGTCGGCGAGGGTTGAGGCGGGAATGACGGACATGCGGGGCTTAGTGAGATCCGGAGCGGCAGCCGGCTGCGATACCGCGCTGCACCCGGCAAGCGCGGACCAGAAGATCGCAACCCCTATCAGCGTGAGCGTCGAGTAGATGGATGAGGTCCTCGGTGAGGTTAAATTCGATTCGCGCAACATGACAAACCCCCGCCAACATTATAAGAAACGTGTGGGCTAATCGCGCCCGGCGCGACTTTTTGATGATTCTGAAGCGAAGCCCCGCTTGATAGGATAGTGCGATGAGCAACGAAGTCGTTAAGCCCGAGAAGATCCTGTTGGAGCGCTTTGGAATCGACAAGCGCGCCTTCGAGCGGACGCTGGATTCCGCGCTGGAGCGCAAGGCGGATTACGCCGACCTCTATTTTGAGTACCAAAGCGCGCAATCGGTGAGCCTTGAGGAGTCGATGGTCAACCGCACCTCGCGCAGCATCAGCCAGGGAGTGGGAGTGCGGGTTTGCGCGGAGGATCGCACCGGGTACGCATACTCGGACGAAGTGACCGTTGACCGGATGCGGATAGCGGCCGAAGCGGCGCGCGCGATCGCGGATCAAAGAGCAGGCGCGAGCGCGCCGGTCCGGGTAGGTGAAGCGGTCGCGAGGCGCGAACTCTACACCCTGCAGACGCAGCCGGTCGATGTGCCGGTGGAGGAAAAGGTCAAGCTGCTTGAGGCGATCGACAAGCTCGCGCGCTCGCGTGACGCACGAATCAAGAACGTGATGGCGTCTTTCGCGGCTGAGCACAAGATCGTGATGGTGGTAAACAGCGAGGGCAGGATCGTGGCAGACATCCAGCCGCTCTGCCGGCTGAACGTAAGCGTGCTCGCGGAAGAGAAGGGCAACCGCCAGATGGGAACCTACGGCGGCGGCGGACGGGTCGAGTACCGGTACTTTTTGGATGGTGAGAAGTGGCGCCAATATACGCTCGAAGCAGTGCGGCAGGCGATAGTGAATCTCGACGCCGCCGAAGCGCCGGCGGGTGAGATGACGGTGGTGCTGGGGCCGGGATGGCCGGGGATACTGCTCCACGAGGCGATTGGCCACGGGCTGGAGGGCGATTTCAATCGCAAAAAGACCTCGGCTTTTTCGGATCGGATCGGAGAGCGCGTGGCGAGCGAATTGTGCACGGTGATCGACGATGGGACGATCGCCAATCGCCGGGGCAGCCTCAACATCGATGACGAAGGGACGCCGACGGGGCGGACGGTCTTGATCGAAAAAGGGATCTTGCGCGGATACCTTCAGGATCGGCTCAACGCAAGATTGATGAAGACTCAACCTACCGGAAACGGACGGCGCGAGAGCTTCGCCCACATGCCGATGCCGCGCATGACCAACACCTTCATGTTGTCGGGCGAGTCGGCGCCGGAGGACATCATCAAGTCGGTCAAGAACGGCCTGTACGCGGTAAGCTTCGGCGGCGGGCAAGTCGATATCACCAACGGAAAGTTCGTGTTTTCGGCCAGCGAAGCTTATCTGATCGAAGAAGGACAGGTGACGCAGCCGGTCAAGGGCGCGACGCTCATCGGGAACGGACCCGACGTGTTGACCAGGGTGTCGATGGTTGGGAACGACCTGGAACTCGACGCGGGAATTGGGACCTGCGGCAAGAATGGCCAGTCGGTGCCAGTTGGCGTGGGGCTGCCAACCATCCGGGTAGACGGAATAACGGTGGGCGGGACCCATGCCTAGCGCGGATAGAAGTAGCGGATCGAGCGCGGTCGAAGGCCCGGCACTGAGCGGCCGCGGCAGTATGAGCGAGGCGGGGAATCTTGCGCAGTGGGTGCTGGATCGAGCGCGGAGCAGCGGGGCAAGCGCGGCGGAGGTGATCTTGATCAACGCCGAGTCGCTGAGCGCCGCCGTGCGGTTGGGCGAAGTCGAAAACCTCAAAAGTTCGCGCGAACGACGATTGGGTTTGCGCGTGTTCACCGGAAAATCATCCGCGACCGCAAGCACCGCAGAGCTTGGGCGCGACCAACTGGGCAGATTTGTCGAAGAGGCGATCGCGCTGGCGCGAGTGACGGCGGAGGATCCATGGTCGGGGCTGCCCGATCCGGACCTGCATCCCAAGAGCTGGCCGGAGCTCGAGTTGGCGGACCCGTCGAGCGGGTTAATCGACCCTGAAACCGCTTTGAAGCACGCGCGAGAGGGCGAGAAGGCGGCGCTGGGATTTGACCAGCGGATAAGGAATTCCGACGGAGCCGAATTCGATTCCGGCAGCTACCAGTTACTCTTCGCAAATAGCAACGGGTTTTCCGGGGAGTATGCCGGCACCACATACAGCCTAATGGTCGCTCCGATTGCGGAAGAAAACGGCCGGATGCAGAGCGGATCCTGGTACAGCGCGAACCGGCGCTACGATAAGGTCGAGGACGCGGTCGAGATCGGACGGACCGCCGCGCGCCGCGCGCTGCGGATGCTGGGCGCGAAGAAGATCAAGACCACCCGCGCGCCGGTGGTGTTTGACCCGGATCGTGCGGCGGGACTAATCGGCACGATCGCCGGGGCCGCGTCGGGGCCCGCGCTCTACAAGGGTGCCTCGTTTCTGGTGGATAGACTCGGGACGCAGATCGCGTCGCCGAACGTGACGATTTTCGACGATGCGACGATAGTCGGCGCGCTGGGCTCGAAGCCTTTCGACGGCGAAGGATTGGCCACCCGGCGCAAGGCCCTGGTGGACCGGGGAATTCTTACGACCTACCTGCTGGATGTCTATTCCGGGCGTAAGCTGGGTCTCTCCTCGACGGGCAACGCCGCCCGATCGGTGGGGGGACCGCCGTCGGTGAGCGCCGCGAACCTATACCTGCAGGCCGGGCAATACACACCGGAGCAGATAATCGGATCGGTGAAGCGGGGATTGTACCTGACTGGACTGATCGGATTCGGAATCAACGCGGTAACCGGAGACTATTCGCGCGGAGCGAGCGGAATCTGGATCGAGGATGGGCAGCTGGCATTTCCGGTCGAGGAGGTCACCATCGCCGGGAATCTCAAAGAGATGTACATGGGGATCGAGATGGTAGGGAACGATCTGCTGTGGCGCTCATCAACGGTTGCCCCGACGATCAAGATTAGCGAGATGATAATCGCAGGCAACTAGACCCAACGTCGCGCCGCTATTTTGCTGGTCTCGAATTCTTCTCTAACACAAGAGTTCGACTCTAACACCGCGGTCTGAGCACCGGTCGAGGTCAGCTCAAAGCGCACGGCCTGGCAGCCAGCGCTGCCGCTTGCGTGTCTGCCTTGGTTCAAACTCACCCACCCGCTGCCACTGCCTCGTGGACGGCACCCCCAGGTGCGTCTAGGCTCTGAGGTGAGGAGCGGCGCAAGCCGCATGCTTGGCGATGGCAAAGCTTAACTTGGGCGTATGGATTCCGACCTACGCGTGGCCGCAGGCCGGCGGGGACAACGTACTACGCATCGCGAACACGATTCGCAAATGCGACGAGTACGGGTTCGACGTTTGGGTAATCGATCATCTGCTCTCCGCGCCTGGGCTATACGGAGTCTCATGGCTCGAACCGCTCAACATGCTGGCGTATGCCGCCGCGTTGACCGCCCGGGTCAGACTCGCCACCGGGGTGATTGCGCTCCCGATGCGGCATCCCGTGGTGCTGGCCAAGGAGATCGCGACGCTGTGCCACATCTCGGGCGGGCGCTTTATGTTAGGCGCTGGCACGGGATGGGATAGCGCCGAATTCAAAGCCACCGGCTCGCGCGTTGAGGAGCGCGGCCGCCGCACCGATGAGGTCTTGGAAGCGCTCTGCCTGCTGCTGACCAAGGCCAATGTCAGTTATACGGGGCGCTACTATAGCTTCGATGATGTGACGATTGATCCCCGGCCAGCGGCGATGCCTCGGATCTGGATTGCCGGTGGTTCCAAGATCGCCGCGCCCGGCGATCATGACCTGCCGATAATCGCGCGACCCGTGATGGACCGTGTCGCCAAGGCGGGCAACTGGCTCTCGCGTGCCGCCGGCAAACAGGAATGGGTAAAGCGCGACTGGCTACAGATCCAGGAGCACGTGCGAAAGCTTGGGCGGGATCCCTCGACCGTGACCTTTGGCCATTGCAACTTCATTCACATGACCGAAACCGATGACGAGCAGCGTGCGGTTGAGGCGGCCCGCGAACCGTTCACCCGCGCGATGGGCACGCATCGTTCCTTCGACCACCTGCGCGAATGCTACCTAATCGGCACCGTCGGCCAACTCTGCGCGCGCATCGAAGACCTAGTTGGTGCGGGCCTGCAATACCTTGTGCTTGGCCCGGTGACCGATGATCCCGAACAGATCGATTTGATCGCCAAGTACATCGCCGCGGCCTTCGCCTGAGCGCGGTCTGCCGACTAAAGATCGGGCTACTGATGCTTGCGGTTTTGATTGCGCGCCGAGATTCAAAACTACGATCAAGGAATCTCGCCGCGCTCATGAAGCGGGTTCAGTTGGTCTTGAGAATTAGCACAACCGGCACTCGGTACATCTTGGTCGCGAATTGTTTGAGCGAAATGACGGGCGTGGGATTCTCGCTAAAGCGAGCAATAGGGTGACTGAAAGCGGCGAGTAGCGGCGCGCGGTGGGACTCGATCAAAGCAGGAGAACGGAGATAGGCGGCCTCGGAACCGCCGGTCAACTGTTGAGCAGGTTCCCGCGGATGATCAACGCGAGATCGAGAACGTAGAGGGCGATTACGAGACTGCCAAGTTCGGTTGCGAGGGATCCTGCGGGCATTAACTGGACGAGGCCCCATATCAGGAAGGCCGACCCCAACATCAAGCGCTTCATCAGTTCGACACCGCATGGGCGCAGCAGGGCTTGCATAAGAATGTAAGCCGCACCGGCAAGGATCAGCGGAACGGCCGCTAGTGTTGAACCATTGAGCAGCGCCGGCGCGCGCGGTACCCGAGTTCGAATAGCAGCGATCGAGTTAGTAAGGGCTGGGGTGACCACCAGCAGCACCGCGCTACTCAGGACGGCAGCTACGGTCATACAAGTTGCGATCCATCGTGTCAGTTCGACGAGCGCAGAACGTTCCCCGCTAGGCCTCAGGCCGACCGAATGATCAACTGTCGGAGGCGTTGGTACCTCGCCAACAGTCCGGTCAAAGCCCGGCGGTTGACCGCTGCCGAGCGGTTGGTGAACATCGGTAGGCAACGAAGGCGTCTCTAGTTTCATAGGTGGCAGTCTGGACTTATGGGCCGAGGGGCATCAAGCAGGCCAGACCGGAAACCAGCCGTAGGTAGAGGGGGGCCAGCTGGCATACCGAACATTTGAAATCCAAAGCGGCGGTCAATTGCGGACCCGTCGGGACAGTGGCGCCCGTACGGCGCCATTTCGGCTTTGGCTTTACGAAACAGCCCTTCGTGATTATCTTTTTGGAACGAAAAGAGTAAGAAAAGGCGAAACAACGAATGAATCTTAACCGCTTTACGGAAAAGGCTCAGGAAGCGCTCGGCCGTGCCCAATCGATCGCGACCGGTGCGCATAACCAGGGGGTTGACGTTGAGCATCTGCTCGCCGCGTTGATCGAAGAAGATCAGGCGCTGGTGCCATCGATCTTAAAGCTGGCTGGCGCGGACCCGGGAGCGGTGCGGCAAAAGCTCGAGCGAGAGCTCGCAAAACTGCCAAAGGTCACGGGCCAGGGCTCGGATGCGGGCCAGGTGTACGTCACGCAACGGTTGGGCCGAGTACTGGCGGCAGCCGAACAGGAAGCGGGCAAGCTGAAGGACGACTACGTTTCGGTCGAGCACTTGCTGATGGCGACGTTTGCGGAGCCGGGGGCTGCTTCGCGGGTGCTGAAAGAATCCGGGCTTAACCACGACAAGCTGATGGATGCGCTCAAGAAGGTGCGCGGAAATCAGCGCGTGACCTCGGCGAATCCGGAGGGCACGTACCAGGCGCTCGAAAAATACGGACGCGATCTAACCGAGCTAGCAACGCAAGGGAAACTCGACCCGGTGATCGGACGCGACGAAGAGATACGCCGAGTGATTCAGGTGCTGTCGCGTCGGACCAAAAATAACCCCGTGTTGATCGGCGAGCCGGGCGTCGGCAAGACCGCGATCGTCGAGGGATTGGCACAGCGGATCGTGGCTGGCGATGTGCCCGAGGGACTAAAGAAGCGTCGCGTCGTGTCGCTCGATATGGGCGCATTGGTGGCGGGTGCGAAGTTTCGCGGGGAGTTCGAGGAAAGGCTCAAAGCGGTCCTGAAGGAAGTTCAAGAATCGTCGGGCGAAATAATCCTGTTCATCGACGAGCTGCATACGGTCGTCGGGGCAGGCGCAGCAGAAGGAGCAATGGACGCGTCGAACCTGCTCAAGCCGATGCTGGCGCGGGGGGAACTGCACTGTATTGGCGCGACCACGCTCAACGAGTACCGCAAGCACATCGAAAAGGACGCCGCGCTGGAGCGGCGCTTCCAGCCGGTACTGGTCGAGGAGCCGAGCGTCGAGGACACAATCTCCATCCTGCGCGGATTGAAGGAACGCTATGAGGTCCATCACGGGATAAGGATCAAGGATTCGGCGCTGGTGACAGCGGCGGTGCTTTCGAAGCGTTATATCCAGGACCGGTTCCTGCCGGATAAGGCGATCGATCTGATCGACGAGGCCGCGGCGAAGCTTCGTACCGAGAAGGAGTCATTGCCGGTCGAGCTCGACGAGGTCAATCGCCGGATCATGCAGCTCGAAATTGAGCGAGCGGCGCTCAAGAAAGAAAACGATCCGGCGTCGAAGGATCGGCTGGTGAAGCTGGAAAAGGAGCTCGCCGAGGTCTCGGAGAAGCGCGATACGCTGCAGGCGCAATGGGACGCAGAAAGGGGCGCGCTGGATGCCACCTCGAAGATCAAGGCGGAGATCGAGCAGACCAAGCAAGAAATTGAGAAGGCGAGGCGTGAGTACGACTACAACAAGGCAGCCGAACTGCAGTATGGCAAGCTGGCGGTATTGGAGAAAAAAGTCGCGGAAGAAGAGAACCGGCTCCTGAAGAAGGGCAGCGGCGAACGGCTAATCAAAGAAGAGGTCGACGAGGAGGACGTCGCGGAGGTGGTTGCTCGATGGACGCACGTGCCGGTCTCCCGACTGATGGAAGGTGAGGTACAGAAGCTTAGCCACCTGGAAGAGCATCTGCACAAGCGCGTGGTCGGGCAGGATGAAGCGGTCACAGCGGTTGCGGACGCAGTGGTACGAGCGCGCGCGGGACTCAAGGATCCGAATCGCCCGATCGGGTCGTTTATCTTTTTGGGTCCGACCGGCGTGGGCAAGACCGAACTGGCGCGCGCCCTGGCGGAATTTCTGTTCGACGACGAGCAGGCGATGATCCGGATCGACATGTCGGAGTACATGGAGAAGCACACCGTCTCGCGGCTGGTCGGAGCTCCCCCGGGATACGTCGGCTACGACGAGGGTGGTCAATTGACGGAAGCGGTCAGGCGAAGGCCCTACTCGGTAATCCTGTTCGACGAGATCGAGAAGGCGCACAGCGACGTTTTCAACATACTGTTACAATTGCTCGACGACGGGCGTCTTACCGACGGGCACGGGCGCACCGTCGACTTCAAGAATACGGTCGTGATCATGACCTCGAACCTGGCGGGACAGGTCATCCAGTCCTACCGGGGACGCGACTATGAGAAAATGAAAGAACAATGTCTCGAGGTCCTGCGCCAGAGCTTCCGGCCCGAGTTTCTTAATCGAGTGGATGAGATCGTTGTGTTCCATTCGTTGGAAAAGGCGCAGCTCAGGCAAATCGTCGATATCCAGCTGGGCCATCTGCGCAAGCGGCTCGAAGAGCGCAAGATCCAGCTTGAACTTACCGACAAGGCGCGCGATTACTTTGCCGAACGTGGCTACGATCCGAACTACGGCGCCAGACCGCTTAGACGCATGATCCAGCGGGAACTCGAGACTGCACTCGGCCGGAAGTTAATCGCAGGTGAAGTCGCCGATGGATCGAAGGTAGAGGTCGATGTGGGATCAAAGGGGTTGGAGATTCACAGCCAGAAACCGGAGTCGGCAGCCGCCTAGACCAAGGCAAAATCCTGCCGGGGCCGAGCCGTAGTACGTGCGGCACGGGCCCTGCCTTTAGCGGGCGGAGATCGGCGGATCTCGCAAAAAAAACCGCCAAAGACGCCCCGACTGAACTCGTCGCACGCTAATCACGAGCGCCGTGGCTTTAGGTGCAGGGCGAGAGTCGAAAGCTCGCGCAGCAGAGAAGGGTCACAGGCGAGCGGTTGCTCTGATCTCAACCAACGCTCCGGGCAGGGCGAGTTCCGTGATTCCGATGGCCGTCCATGCGGGGTAGGGCTTAACGAGGTAGCGATCTTTAACTTTCGAAAACACCGACATGTTTTTCTGAAGTCCGACGTGAAAAGTGGTTATTTCGACCAGATTTGCGAACGAAGCGCCGGCGGCCGCAAGTACGGACTTTAACGATTCGAAGGCTTCAGTGTACTGCGTTTCCGGGTCGACGGAGACCTTGCCATCCGTGCCGATACCGATCACCCCTGAGCAGAATAGTCGGTTGCCGTCTTTGACCGCGGGTGCGAAATGAAAGCGATCGTAGAAGGCCTCCATTCCGGCGGGAATGACGACGTCTTTCTGATCCATAGTGGTCCTCCGTCAGAAGAGTGGTGTTGGCAAGAACCGGCCCGGTCTCAGCGTCCGGTGAAATTCGGCGCGCGCTTTTCAAGAAAAGCCTTGATGCCTTCCTTGAAATCGTCCGAGCGGGTCATGCGGCCTACGGCTTCGTCGTCATCGCGGATAGCGGTCGCGAGGTCGGTGAACTGATGCTTGTAAACAAAGTGCTTGGCTTCGGCAATGCCCAGAGGTGAGCATTGGGAGGCAATTTGGCCGGCCAGTTGCCGCGCGGCAGGAAGCAGGTCATCGTGAGGAACCACGCGAGTGACGAGTCCGGCTGCCAGCGCTTCGTTGGCCGAGAGCAGTTGTCCGGTGACTGCCATCTCCACGGCTTTGCCTAGACCGACCAGACGCGGGAGCATCCAACTACTGCCGTGTTCGATCGCAAGGCCGCGCTGGGTGAAGATAAGGCCGAGGCGGGCGCGCTCCGAAGCGATGCGGATGTCATAATAAAGGCACAGGGTCAGGCCCATCCCGACACACGCGCCGTTGATCGCGGCGATGGTCGGGGTGCGCAGCGTTAGCGGCCAAGCGTAGCGATTGGTGGAATCAGGAAGTCCGCCTTCGGGCGGCGCTGGGGTTGATTTGGCTTCGTGATTGCGCGGAATTGCGGTTTGAGTTCCCGAAGCGATGCCGCTTAGATTGCCCATGTCGGCCCCGCCACAGAAATTCTTGCCCGCGCCTGTCAGAATGATAGCGCGCACGTTCTCGTCGCGATCGGCCTGAAACATTGCTTCGCGTAGCTCATCGCCCATTCGCGCCGTCCAGGCGTTGGACTTGTCGGGACGATTCATCGTAACGGTCGCGATGCGGTCGGATTTCTCATAGATGATGTCGTTATACGCCATTCGATTTTCTCCCTTGGGTGTGGGGGGCGGCCGGTTCAGAGTCGGATCAAAGCATGTTGCGGGGTTGAGATCTAACCCCAAGGGGGCCTTTCGCGCCCAGCGCGGCGTCTGGAATCGAATCGGCGGCGAATGTTACAAACCGCAGATGCTTAGGCGGCTTAAGCGGACAATTAGGCGGGGGGCGGTTGGTGCGATCGCGGTGATGGCGGCGATTGGACTCGCGAGCAGGGCAAATGCCGTCGACGGTAAAAACGGCATGGTCGCGGCCGAGCATGAGCTGGCGGCGAAGGCCGGCTTGAGAGTCCTAAAGGAGGGCGGGAACGCGGTCGACGCGGCGTGCGCGTCGGCGCTGGCGGTCGGGGTGACGAACGCGAGTTCGTGCGGAATCGGCGGCGGCGGTTTCATGCTGATTTATCTGGCCAAGACCGGCAAGGTTTACGCGCTCAACTATCGCGAGCGTGCACCGATGGCGGTGCGCGAAAGCATGTTCATCCGCGACGGTAAGCCCGACGACGAGCTGCTGCGCACCGGACCACTGGCGGTGGCGGTACCGGGCGAGATCGCAGGAATCGCCCAGGCGCTCAAAAGATTTGGCACGTGGCGCTTTCCCGCCGTGGCGCAGCCCGCGATCGATCTCGCGCGTGACGGGTTTCCATGCGGGGCGCACCTGGCCCATGAAATCGCGCAGACCGCCGAGGGATTACGCACAGACCAGGGTTTGAAGGCGATCTTTCTAAATCCCGACGGGTCACCACGCAAGGAAGGCCAAACGATCATCAACCAGCAGCTGGCAGCCACGCTAGAGCACTTAGCCGATACGCCAGCGCAGTCCTTTTACCACGGGCCGATCGCAGATGCGATTGCGGCTTACATGCATACCCAAGGGGGATTAATAACGACCGCCGATTTGGCCGACTACAAAGTAGAATGGCTGCAACCGCTGGAGGGCACATACCGCGGCTACAACGTCTACACCATGCCGCCACCCTCATCCGGCGGCGGGATTCTGCTCGAGATGCTGGAGATGCTGGCCCCGGGAGCCGCCGCGGGGTTGGGAGTCAACTCGGCTCCGTACTTGGCCCGGTTGATCCAAGTGATGCGCCAGGGATTTATCGATCGCGAAGGCTACGGCGATCCGGATTTCGTGAAGGTTCCGCTAGGGGAGCTGCTCTCCCCGCAACATATCGACAAGGCGCGCTACGAAGCACTGCATCGCTTAGAGGGCGGTCCGCAGCCGACGCCGGGAGTGGCGG
>DASXNP010000069.1:0-12331 GCA_036494985.1 Binataceae bacterium (SeqCode) | reverse complement strand
ATGAGCATTCCCGATGCGGCTTTTGTCGCGCTCGCAGTCGTGGTCTTCTATCGCGCCGCCGCCGATCGCAGCGATCAAGGACGCGGTCCGGGCGACTTGATCTGGGACCTGGTCGGGCGCTTCGAGAAGCGCAAACCGGCGGCCTGAAAATGCGCCCGCGATTGTCGCCGACCATCGATCGCTTTCTGACCGTATCGTTTCTGCAGCCGTTTGCTTCGTGCCTGGCGGCGTTCACCGGCGGCTATTTGATCGGCGACGTCTTCGATCGGTTCGACGACCTTGTGCGCTACAAGGGCTTCGGCGCAATCGGCGTCAAATATTTTTTGCTCAAGCTCCCGCTCATCGTCTCGCAGCTTCTTCCCCTGGCCTGTCTGGCGGGCGTTCTGCTTGGTTTTGCGCTGCTCAACCGGTCGGGACAGGTGCTCGCCTGTCAGGCGCTCGGCATCAGCCGTCTGGAAATGGCCGCTCCGTTGCTGTTGATCGCCGCGCTGATCTCGGCGGCTAATTTCGGCTTGAACGAGACCGTGGTTCCGTTCGCGACTCGCCAGGCACGCGAGCTCTACAACGTCCAGTTAAAGAAGCGTCAGATGCTGGGCGTGTTCTTTAACCGCTGGATCTGGATGCGCGTGCGCGGCGGATTTTTGTCGGTGGACTCCTACGACGCGAAGGCCGCGATGCTCAAAGGCGTGAAAATCTTTCGGCTCGACCCCGACTATGGCCTGCAGGACGTGATGAACGCGCAGTCGGCGCATTGGGACGGCAAACGCTGGACGCTGCAAGGCGTCGACGTCGTGAGGATTGGCGAAAATGGCGCGGTAACCTCGGTCGATGGCGGCAACTTCCTGCTCGATGTGAAACCCGCCGACTTCGCGATGGTGAGGCAGGATCCGGAGGAGTTCAGTCTAAACGAACTGAACCGCTACCTGCATCAGCTCAGAAAGAAAGGCCTCGACCCCGGCGGCTATGTCGTGGATCGAGATCTCAAGTACGCCGCTCCGGTCGCCTGCCTGATAATGGTTGCGCTGGGCGTCGCGTTGAGCATCGACCCGATGCCTCGCAATCAGCCGATGGCGAGATCCTTCGGTTATGCGATCGTGATCGGGTTCGGCTACTGGCTGATCCTCGGCTTCAGCTCATCGTTCGGGCGTTCGGGATTCATTCCCGCTTGGATGGCAGCCTGGATCCCCAATTTGATCTTCGCATCGATCGCCGCCTCGATCTTCTTGTTTGGCGAAGAGCGCTGACCGCCTCAAGGCTCGATTGCGGTGCGACCCTTGAATTCGCTCATTTGAGAAAGGCCGCGAGGCGAGCTTGCAAGTCCGCGACGATCTCGGCCGGCGGCCGGGCGATTTCCACCGTGATCGCAGCCGCGGGTTCCTCGAGCGTCGCGAGTTGGTCCTCAAGCAGAGGAGGGCTGAAAAAATGGTCTTTGCGATGAAGCAACCGCTCTTTGAGCAACGCGTGTGAGCCTTTCAGATAAACCAACTTAACCTCCGCGCCTGACACACAAAGCGTCTCGCGGTAGCTTCGCTTAAGCGCTGAACAGGCCAACACCGCACTCTTGCCGGCGCCTATCTGCTCGGCGATCAAACCGCGCAGCCTCTCAAGCCAGCCCTGGCGGTCGCGGTCATCGAGCGGCACGCCGTGGGCCATTTTCTGCTTGTTGGCTTCGCTGTGAAAATCGTCCCCGTCGAAGAACTGCCAGCCGAGCGCGGCGGCAAGCGCGCGCCCGATGGTGCTCTTACCGGAACCCGCAACCCCCATGACGATTACAACCACGCGCGGCCCCGGGTACCAACGGCCGATAAATTGCGCTAGGGCAGCCGCCAGGCTCGGGCGTCGGCGCCGATCAGACGATCGGCGGCTTCGGGACCCCAACTGCCGGCCGGGTAGTCTTCAATTCCGGCGCTACCCTCTGCCTTCCACGCATCCAGGATATCCTGCACAAATTGCCACGACTTCTCGATGAATTGCTCGCCGATGAAGAGCGTGTGGTCGCCCGCCATCACGTCGAGTAGCAAACGCTCGTAGGCTTCCGGCGACTTGCTGTCGAACTCGCTTTCGTAGTGGAGATTCATTCTTACCGGACTGATCGCGAGATCCAGCCCCGGATGTTTCGCCATCACGTCGAACGAAAACCCTTCGTCGGGCTGAATCCGCAGGGTTAGAACGTTGGGCGCAAGCTTGCGGGCGCGGTTGAAAAGGATCGGCGGAACGTCCTTGAATTGCACATGGATCGCGCTGGCGCGATCGATCAGACGCTTTCCGGTGCGCAGATAAAACGGCACGCCCGACCATCGCCAATTGTCGAGGTAGGTCTTGAGAGCGACGTAGGTTTCGGTGGTGGAATTTTTTGGCACTCCCTGCTCTTCTAGATACCCCGGAGCCCGCTCACCTTTGATTGAAGCAGCCGTGTAACGCGCCCGCACCACATCGGTTTTGACGCGGGCTCGCTCCATCGCGCGCAACGCCCGCAGCGCATCAAGCTTGGCGTAACTGATCGCCTCGGCATCAAGCGAGACCGGCGGTTCCATGGCGATCAGCGAGAGCAGCTGCAGCAAGTGGTTTTGCACCATGTCGCGCAGCGCCCCGGCGTTCTCGTAGTACATCGCACGCGTCCCCAGACCTTCCTCTTCAGCCACTGTTATCTGGACGTGGTCAACGTAGCGCTTGTTCCACATTTGCTCGAAGATGTTGTTGGCGAACCGCAGCACCATCACGTTCTGGACGGTCTCCTTTCCCAGATAGTGGTCGATCCGGAAAATCTGCGGTTCCGCGAAATGGCGCCTTAACGACTGATTGATCTCCATCGCGCTCTTCAAGTCACTGCCGATCGGCTTCTCAACCACCAGCCGGGTGAAATGAGGGTCCGTTGGGTCGTTGATCAAGCCAGCCGCGCGCAGTCCCTCGACGCACGGTTTGATGGCTTCGGGGGGGATCGAAAGATAGTAGACGCGGTTTGGCGGAAGTCCACGCGCCTGCTCGATTTGCTTGAGCTGCTGGCCCAGGCGAAAAAATCCGTCAGGGGCATCAAGTCCCGACAGGTACTGGAGACGCTGTGCAAACTGCTTCCAGGCCTGGTCATCTATCTTAAGGCGGGAATATTTGGCGACCCCTTCGCGGCAGCTTGCGCGGAAATCCTCGGTCGACATCGGACGACGAGCGAATCCCAAGATCGCGGTGCGCTCATCGAGCATCTGGTCGCCGCTTAGATCAAGATTGTAGAGCGCCGGAATGAGCTTGCGCTTGGCCAGATCGCCGGATGCGCCGAAAATCACGACCGTGCAAGGGGCAGCCGGCAACGCTTGGGCGATGGTGGTAAAGGTCGTCATGGAACTAGCGTAGCGCAGGAGCGATCCTCGAGGGGAGGGGTATCAAAACAGGGCGATGGCGAAGAGTCGAAGCCACATATACTATGAAGCGACTGAATCTTGATTGGCCAAAAAACCGAAGGGCTAACTGGTGCGCCGAGCGGCGACCGAATATCGGCGTAAGCCTGCAAGTCTAATCCAGAATATGAACGTCAAAGCGGCCGCGCCTTCGGGCGTTCTCGTAGTTCCCGGACTGGGCGTCCTGTCGGCCTGGTGGCCGGTGGCCGCCTGGTTCGTTTTGAACTTCACTTTCTCGACTTCGTACTTTTCCGCCAATGCAACCGGAAGCGTTATCAAGCCGATCCTGCGATTCCTGTTGCCCCACGCCGATCCGCTGACCATCGATACTTTGCACGCGCTGCTTCGGAAGCTGGCCCATTTCACGCAGTACGCCGTACTGTTTTGGCTGCTGGCGCGCAAGCCGATGCGCCGCCGCCCGGCGCTGGCGCTGGGGGTTTGCGTGATCCTTGCCCTGATGGACGAAGGACACCAGATGTTCGTCCCCTCGCGGACTGCCTCGCTGCTCGATGTCGGTTTGGATTTCAGCGGCGCGTTGTTCGCTAACTTTGTTCGCGCCGGAATCGCCGCGATTAGCTGAGCTGATTAGCCGGCCTGGTCGAGACGAAACTCAATCCGATCGATCCTCGAGAAGAAGGCGCGCAAGTTGCGGAATTCGAACGGGATCTTCAGCTCGCCGCCGAAGGCCAAGAGGTAAAGCTGCCCGTACAGCGCGAAATCGGCAAGCCCGATCCGGCCGGTGAGAAAGGCCCGGTCCGTGAGCGACTCATCCAGGGGCGCCATCGCTTCGGCCGCTCGACGCGTATTCGCCTCCGACTGCGCGCACATCCGCTCGCAAAATCCCTCGCCATACTTCCGTTCTTTGATCAGGCGGAACATGGCCAGCGCTTCGGCGCCGTCGCGCCTGCGAGCTTCGAGCAGATCGGGCATGGCCGCGCGCAACATCAGTTCCTCGAATTCTGTGTCGAAATAACGCGCAAGCGCCCGATGAACCCCGTGCCAGCCACTCGGGAAGAGCGTGGGTTCGGGTTGTAGCATTTCAAGCCGCTCTACGATCTTCTCCGAGTCGTTGACCGTCGTTCCATCGGCGAATGTGAGCGCTGGTACCATTGCCTGCCCAGAGGCAGCGACCAGTTCCTTGCGCTCGATGTAGTCCACCTCGACCAGCTCGCAAGGCAACCCCTTGTAGTCGAGAATCTTGCGGACTTTGGCGCAGAACGGGCTTAGATGGAACTGATAGAGACGAAGCTTCAAGGTCAGCCTTTGAGCATCTGCTTCATGGTGGTGGCATTCATGACGCCAAAGTTGCTGTAGCAGTTGTTGAAGATCACGTACGCGCGGGCGACGTCACGCAGCTGCTTAAGCTGGTCCGCCCATTTGCCCAGCTCGCGCTCTGCGTAAAGATATTTGTAACGTTCGACCGTCGGAATACCCCTGCGAAACCAGTTTTCACGATTGCGGCCATGAAGGCGCACGTAAGCCGTGTCGCAGGATACACCGAGAAACGACGGCACGGTCGAGGCTGCCTGCGGCTCGTCGACCGAAACGTAGCAGAAGCAATGATCGCGCAGAAATTTCATGGTGTCCGCTCTGGCTTGACCCTCTTCGAGCCACGACCGATGACGAAACTCGATGGCGATGGGATCGGCCGGCAAGAGGTTTCTTAGGTTCGCAATGTAGTCAAGATTAGCCGAGCGGCGGGTGAAATAAGGCGGGAATTGAAAGACCAGCATGCCTAGCTTTCGGCTTTGCCTCAGCGGGTCGAGGGAAGATTCGAACATTCGAAAAGCCAAGCTTAGGAGTTCCTTGGGCGGCGCTTTCACCCTGGGTTCGGCGCGCTGCTTTGCGCTTAAGAGCTCTCTTAGGGGTAACGGAAGGCGCTTGGTTTCGGCGGCGTGCTGGGTAAGCAGTGCGAAGGCTTTGACGTTGAAAACAAAGCCCGCGGGAGTTCGCGCGGCCCATAGCCGCGCGGTGTTTTCCGCTACGATGGTATAGTACGTGGCGTCCACCTCTACGGTGGCGAACTGCTCGGCGTAAAAGCGCAGGCGCGCCTCGCTGGTCTTTAGCGATGGCGGATAGAAGCTGTCCGACTTGACCAAAGTGGGGTCGGTCCACGACGCGGTGCCGACCAGGAACTCGGTGGCGCGGTTCATCGTCCTACGACGGTCGCGCGAGTCGACGCAGGACGTCGTCAAGGTCGGTCTCCACAAGCGATGGCCGCACCAGATCTGCCGCGGTTAGTGCGGCCAAATCTGAAGTGTGACCCACGGCGAGCACTTTCATGCCGGCCGAACTCGCGGCTTCGATGCCCGCTAGCGTATCCTCGACCGCCAGGCATTGCGCGGGCCGGATAGCATCGCGCTCTCGAAGCATGAAGCCCAGGCGGCCCAGCGCGGCCGTAAATGCGTCGGGCGCAGGCTTTCCACGCTCGACGTCCTCCGCCGCGATTATATCGACGAACAGCTCACGCAAGCCCGCCGAGCGCAGGATCGACTCGGCCTCCTGCCGCAAGGTGCCTGTGGCGAGCATCAGCGGGAACCGCTCGGCGCAGCGCCGCACGAAATCCGCGGCCCCCGAATAGAGCAGGTCACGTCCCGCAATCATGGCTTGGTATTCGATCGCCTTGCGCGCAATCAGCGTCTGGACCAAAACGGGATCGACCTCGAGGCCGTGCTCCTTCAGCATTGCAAGAAAACAATCGCGATCTGAATAGCCAACCCAGCGGTCCCAGTAGTCCGCCTCGGCGACCCTAACTTCCAACTCGCCCATTACCTTGGAAAAGGCCGCAAAATGAAGCGGCTCCGTGTCAACCAGCGTTCCGTCGAGATCGAAGATCACCGCTCGAATCATTGGTCAGCGCAGAAGCGGAACGATCCGGCTTTGAATTGCGCCTGCCGACACGGTGGCCGCGCCATTGTCGATCACCATGTCGATTTCGCTGCGGATTCCGAATCGCCCGACAAGGTAGATCCCTGGTTCGACCGAGAAGCAGGTCCGATCGAGAAGATTGCGGTAGTCGTCGGTCTCAAACGAATCGAGATTGGCGCCGTTGCCGTGCACCTCGCGCCCGATCGAGTGGCCGGTTCGATGCAAGAAGAATTCCGCAAAACCGGCTGCGGCGATCACCGCACGCGCTGCGCCATCAGCGTCGCGTCCCGCCACCGGCTCCCCGGCGCTCACTCGCCGTTGGATCAAGCCGACCGCGGCATCGCGCGCCGCCCCAACCACGGAAAAGATCCGCGCGTACTCATCGGGAACGCGGTCGCCGACGTAGGCCATCCAGGTCAGATCGCCGTACGCACTGTCGGAGTTTTTCTCCTTGGCCCACAAATCGAGCAAGAGTAAGTCGCCCGGTTTTATCTGAAGGTCGCCGGCCGCACTTGGCGCGAAGTGCGGATCCGCCGAGTGGGCGGCGGCGGCAACGATTGGCGGATGATCGGTGGTCAGGTTGCGGCTTGCGAAGTTCGACATCACGAACTCTTGCAGGGCGAGTTCGCTTATCGGCTTGCCCGCGCGGACTGTCCGGGCTACGTAAGCGAATGATTCATCGACAATCGTACGAAGTTCGGCGACTGCGCGGCGATGGCTGGAGATTCCCGCGCCAGTAAGCGGCGCCTCGAATCGCTGGATCAGATCCGCCGCGGATACGACCTCGACTCCGAGCCCCAGCACGATCTCAAGGGTCCCGCCATCCACCCGCGACACGTACGGTATCGCGCATCGCGGCGAATAGTTAAGCGCGATCCGTGAGGCGCGACTGGTAAGCTGCGCCAGTTTTGGTGGGATCTCTTCGCCTCGCCGATAGACGAGCTTTTCTCCGGGCAGCGAGTCGAGTCGATGCGCTTCCACCGCCGACACCAAGGCTTGCGGTTTGCCGTGGGCCGGCAGGTAGTAGAACCATCGCCGCGTGGTCATCAGGTCATCGCTCAGGCCAAGCAGCCGATACGCGATCGGATCGCTGCGGCGAAAATCGCAAAACAACCAGCCGTCGATTGCTGATTCCCGCAGCGCGGCGGCTATTTCCTCGACCGTCGCCACTCAGCTACTTCCGGCCGGCTCGAAACGCGAGCCCCATACGTGGACGCTCTCTGGTTCGATCCGCACAATCGGATTCCTTTGGGCCTCGAGGTCCATGGTCCGATACTGCGAATATTTTTTGCGCAGACACGCCAAGAGCGTTTGGTACTCGGCGCCCGCGGCGATCACTGCGGCTCGTCCGAAGACCAGCACGTAGGCCAGTTCATGCCAGTTCTCCTCATAGTGGTCGATCACCAGCGCGACCTTCGGGTTCTCCGCGATGTTGCGCATCCGCTTGATCATCAGACCGTTTTGCCGCTTTGGTTTCTGATCAATTGCGAAGTAAAAACGTGCGCCATCAAAGGCGAAGCACAGCGGGATGTTATGCGGTGCGCCTCCAGCCGAAGCGGTCGCCAGATGCGCAACCCGAGCGCGATCAATGAAATCGCGGACCGCAGGATTCGCCAGCGCCTGGACTGAAGGCGTCATCGCTTGGGTCCGAGTTTCGAAAGCGACTGGGCCGCCGCGCGCAGCAACGACTGATCCGATTCGATTCGCCCGGCTTGGACAAGCGCTTGTCGCGCTGCCTCTGAACTGCCCGCCCAGCGCCCCAGCACCATCGCCGCGGCTCTACGAACGCCCATCTCAGGGTCGTCCTGCAAGCAGCGGATTACGCTTGTGATAGGAGGTTCGGTCGGCGGCGCAAAGCCTGAGAGCAATGAAAGCGCTGCGAGCCTGACCCCGACCGCTTCGGAGCGCAAGGATGACTCGGCAAAGGCCAGTGTTTGGGGGTCTTTAAACTCAAGGTCGCGAGCAATGTAGAGCGCCATCTTGTGTGAGTCGACGCTGCGACGAGTTTGGCCGTCCAAAACGCGCCTTTGGACAACCTCGCCCTGGGCCCGCCCGAACCGAACGATTAGTTCCGCCGCCGCCCATCTGACGTCGCCATCTCCGCTCGCGAGCGCCTCGAACAGGGCTTCAAGCGCGGCGCAGTCAAGCGCCCCCGGTATCCTTCCAAGCGCATACGCCGCACCCCACCTGGTCCGTCCACGACCGTGAGCCAAGGCTTCGCGCACCCGGTCTACCACGCGCCGATCTCCGCCGGCCGCCGCGGCGACGATTTTGTCTGCCGTGTCGCGCACGACTGCCTTGCTGCTCGAATCCAGGCCCCCGACCAAGATGGCGAGCTCCTGCTCGGAATGCTGACGCTCGCTCTTGCTCATCCGGCTTTGGCAATCAGGCTTACAAGGTTAGAGAGCTCGCCAACTCCGAGAATGAAGCCCGCGCCCCCCTCGAAGCTTCCCGTCACCGCGGCGTTTATGGCATCCAGCGAAAACGGCTTGCCCCTAAGCGCCCGCCCGAGGCGATCGACCGCGCCGGAGCCTGCGATAAAATCGCCCGACAGCAGAGCTCGCTCAATCCGGCCGTTGCTGTCCAATTCGACTCGGGCTTCGACGAAGCCAAGCTGGGACGGCGTCCGACCAACGAGTATGCGGCTGCTGTCTCCCCGCTCGCTCCCCGGCCATTCTAGGGTTACCCGCGGGGCGCTTGACTCGGACAAGCGGCGTTCCTGCTCGGTCAGCCCGCGCCGCTTGACCTCACCCCATTCCAGTGCACATCCCTGTTCGATGGCATCCGCGATCTCAGTGAACGACCAGCAGCGCCCGGTTTCTCGCTTGAGGGTAGTCGCCGAATCCGAATCGTACATCGCGCAAGTCAATCTGCCTTCGCGGTCAAAGCGATCGATATCGACGGTCAATTCCTCAAAGCCACGCGCCAGTGCGATCAGCGATTCGAACAGAAGCGCTCCCGAATCGTCAATCTCAAACGAACAGATCGCAAACTGCCGGCGCAATATCGTGATCGTATCGCGACCTGGATACAAGCAATCCACGCCGATCCCGCGCAGGCCTCTAAGAATGCCCCGCGAGTACCGATTGATTATTTGCTCGGGTCTGAGCGCACGGCCGTCCTCGCCGCGCAACGCTCCCACGTACGGCATGATCAGACAAAGCCCCAACCACCCATCGCCTGCGCCGGCGATTCTTCCGCCAGTGATTCGACGATAAGCCTCGATACCTTGGTCTTTTGAGGGCCCCGAATACCGATGATATCGGCCGATGGCGATGGCTTTACCACTCAGGCTGTAGCTAATCAGGGTTGGCCGCGCGCGGCGCTCGGCGACGATCTCCATCAGCAAGCCCTCCAGTCGGATCAATAGACTCGGATCCATGGCAGGGAGGCGGATCGCGTCGAGCGAACTCATGGCACGATCGTACCGCCGCAATTCAATCCTGAACAAGCAGTTGAGCGCGCGCGCACCGCGTAAAGTGGGACCGGTCCGAGGTGGTGCGGTTTAAAGCGGCGCGCGTCGTTGCAATCGCACAGCCCCCTAACGCGCTGGCGCCGCTTGGCGAATTCATCTGCCGAAGAGCGGACGGGCCTTAAGCCACAAGCGCGTCAGTCGTGGCCTGAGTTGGTTTGCCGGCGATCAGCGGCCTGGCTTATTTGGTCGGCCACATATTGAAACACCTGGCGCCAGTGGCGCGGGTCGATCCCGTCCTTTTCCGCTGTACGTACGATCACGACCTTGGTCCTTGGCGAAACGAAGATAAATTGACCGTAGGTGCCGATTCCCATGTAGCTGTAGTCGTTGGGGCCTTGCGAAATTCCCCACCAGAAGAACTTGTAGTAACCACCGTTGGCTTGCCACTGCGGGAAGGTCTGCCACGGACGATGGTCAGTGGGATCTTGGGCGGTTGATTCGACAACCCAATGCTCGGGGATGATTTGCCTGCCGTCCCAATTGCCGCGATCTAGGTAAAGTCGGCCGAACTTGGCTAAATCGATAGCTCTGGCGTTGAGCAGTATCGGCGTTATCTCAAAGTCGTCCTGCTCGCCGTCGATGCTCCAGGTAGCCGGGAATTCCATACCGATTGGCTTCCAGATTTTTTCTTGAAGGTACTGGCTGGGCAGTCTGTGGGTAGCCCGCTCCAGGATCATGCCGGCTAGTTCGGTGTTGAGGTTGTTGTAGTGGAACGATTGTCCTGGCGGCTCAATGATCTTCAGGTTTGAGAGCAGCAGTTGCCTTAAATTTGGATAGTAGCCTTGCAGCACAAACTCGTCCCAGGGGAAGAGTCCGAAACGGTATTGAATCCCCGATCCCATGGTCAAAAGGTCTCTGATGGTAATCGCGTCGAAGTCCTGGTTTTTGAGCTCCGGCAGGTAGTTGGTGATTGGATCGTCAAGACTCTTTAGGTAGCCCTCGGAGATCGCGATACCCACCAGCGCCGAGGTAAACGACTTTGACAATGACCATGAAGTGCCCAGTGAGTCCCGGGCGGAACCGTTGAAGTAATTCTCGGACAGCAGCTGGTTGTCTCTCACCACGATGAATGCATGAGTGCCGGTGGAGCGCAGTAGCTCCGACAGCGCGACCAGCTTGGGCGCGTCCTCGTCTTCATACTGGACCGTGTCCGGAACCAAAGCGTGTTCGCCCGGCGTGAAGTGAAATGCATCGGTTGCCGCGTCGATGGTGTGATACCCGTAGAGCCGGTACTCGTCGGAACGCGATGAGATCGAGCGCTGCGCACCCCACACGAAATAGCGGTATAGGTAACTCGGTTCCGTCCAGGAGGCGGCGATTGCCTGAGAGGCGAAAGCCAAACCGCCGGCCAGGACCAACCGCGCCAGCAGAGACCGGTCGACCAAATTTCCTCTTTTTGCAGGTATCAACTTCACTTGGGCACGCCCCTTCGTTGGCGCCGGTTTGAAGCGCGCCGTGAGGCCCGAGCATGCCTGGGGGAGTGGATCGAAGCGGGAATGGCGGCCGCCGCTTCCAAGACCGCCTCGCGCAACTCGCCGTCAGCAAGAGACCCGAGCATGAAGGGCATCAGGCGTTTGCCCATCCGAAGAAGCGCGAAGCCATGCAAGATCGACCAGAACGTAAGCGCGGCCGCCTTGACCGCCTTTTCGTCTTTGGACACGCAGTTCTCCGCGACCAGCGCTTCAAACTGCAGATGGAATCCGTGCGCAACCTGGATCAATTGCGGATCGCGAGGCTCCTCTCGGGTGAGTAGGTCCGAGACAAACATCAGCCGAAACAGCTCAGGGCGTTGCAGCGCAAAGGCAAGGTAAGCCCGCGCTCCAGCAACCAGCCGCGCACAGGGCGTCGACTCCTTGGCGATCGCCGCCAAAGCCCGGTCCCCTAGTTGCTTGAATCCGTCGGCTGCCAGCCCCGCTAGCAGCGCCCGCCGATCGGCGAAATGGCGGTAAGGCGCCGCCGGCGAAACGTCAAGCGAGGCCGCCAGGTCGCGCAACGACAGCGCTTCAAACCCGATTCGCTCAATCTGCGTCGAGGCGGCCTCAAGCAGCGCCGGGCGAAGGCTTCCGTGGTGATATGAGCGCTCGTTCAAGTGTACCTGCTCCGCGATGTTGTCGGTGCTTACATTAGCCGACAAATGTTAGCGCTGTCAACATCACGTTTGCGAAAAAGCCCTAGGCCCTAACGCCATGGTCTGAGGACTTCAGGAGCCCAGGTGCCCTCGAAGTTCTAGACCCTTACCGCGGGCTTGAGCGTGTCGGGCGATCCCCGGGCGAGCGCAGATTCGCTGTGCGTTATTTACGCAACTTGCTGAGCAAAGCACCGTGCTATAAGCTCCCTGAATCACCCCAGCCTAGCTCGGTGAACTCCACCTTTCGGGAAAAAGCTTGCGAAACAACATCGACCGGGTCTTGATCCTTGGTTCCAACGGTACAATGGGCGCCGGCGCTGCCCAAGTGTTCGCGGCGGCGGGCTACCATGTAACCATGCTCGCCCGCGACATTGGCAAGGCGCAGGAGGGTCTTAGGGCAGCTCAGTCAGCAGCCAAGGCGGAGGCTCTGGCAGAGAGGATCGCGCTGGGCACCTACGATCACGACCTGAA
>DASXNP010000068.1:0-3543 GCA_036494985.1 Binataceae bacterium (SeqCode) | reverse complement strand
AACCTCAAAGACTCATGGAAGATGGTGCGCCATTTTGTGGCGTGAGCGGTGAACCGACGATACGCGAGCAGCTTCCGACTGTGAACGCCAAATCGCGCCTGAGGTAACTTGGGGCAAGCTGTCTGCGATTAGTTTGTCAGCGATGAGAGATCTCAAAGCACATAGCGCGCGATCGATTCCGTTGCGGACGGGAAGAACCCGCCGCGGGCTGAGACTGGCATTCCGCCTCGAGGCTTATCTGCACAATCGCGCCGCGACCATCGAGCGTGCGCTGTCGCAGTCCGTCCCCGAGCCCGCGGGCCCGGCCGCACGACTGTTTGAATCGATGCGCTACAGCCTGCTGGCGGGTGGTAAGCGGCTGCGCCCGGTTCTCGCGCTAGCCTCCTGCGAAGCGGTTGGCGGCAAGACTGACGCGGCGCTCGGACTCGCCTGCGCGCTCGAAATGATCCACACCTATTCACTCATCCACGACGATCTTCCTTGCATGGACGACGACGATCTTCGCCGTGGCCGTCCCACCAATCACAAGGTCTATGGCGACGCGCTCGCGACGCTGGCCGGTGATGCGCTCCTCGCCGACGCCTTCAAGATCCTCGCTAGCTCAAGGCCGCGGGCCTCCTCTCCGGTCACCGTTCTCGAAGTCGTCGCGGAACTCGCCCGCGCGGCCGGATCGGCTGGAATGGTCGGCGGACAGGTAATCGACATCGAAAGCGAAGGTCAGGACCTCGATATTTCACGCCTCGAACATCTTCATGCCCGCAAGACGGGCGCACTCTTCGTGGCGGCGGTTCGCGGCGGCGCGCGCATCGGCGGAGCGTCGCCCAGCCAACTTGAGCGCCTCACCGTCTACTCGCGCGCCCTCGGACTCGCCTTTCAAGTAATCGACGATATTCTCGATTGCGAAGCCACCACCGAGCAGATGGGCAAGCGCACTCAAAAGGACGGCGCGTTGGGCAAGGCGACCTATCCTTCGCTGATGGGCCTGGAACAATCACGGGGGCTCGCCCGCGATCTTAATTCCCGCGCTCTGGAAGCTCTGGGATCGTTCGACCATCGCGCCGATCCGCTACGCGCACTGGCAAGCTTCGTTGTGGAGCGCAACTTGTGAACGATCCGGTCACGGCACATCAAGCAGATAGTCAGGCTCGCCCCGAGCTGTGCCTGCACTCGCGCCAGATGGTGCTCCTCGAACCCGGCAAAATGGAGATGCGCGACTATACTCCGCCCCATCCTGGACCCGGCGAAATCCTGCTGCAGGTAAAGTGTGCCTTGACCTGCGGAACCGATCTCAAATTCTTTCGCCGCGGCCACCCGCTGTTTGAGATGCCCAAGCCGTTTGGCCACGAGTTTTCTGGCATCGTTGCGGAAACGGGGCAGGGGGTATCGCAATTCAAGACTGGTGATGCCGTGATGGCCGCGCCCACCGCGCCGTGCGGCGAATGCTTCTACTGCAAGCGCGATCAGGAAAATCTCTGTCCCGACTTGATGTCCGCGATGGTATGGGGCGCTTACGCCGACTACCTGCTGCTGCCCGCGCGGGTCGTAACTCGCAACGCGTTTCCCAAGCCGGTTGATCTTTCATTCGCTCAAGCGGCGCTGCTGGAACCTCTCTCTTGTGTGCTTCACGCCCAGGAGGCTGCCCGCCCTGAAAGATTCGAGACGGTGTTAGTCGTCGGTGCTGGCGCTTTCGGATTGCTGCATCTGCTCGCGTTAAAATATGCCGGAGTCCGCAACGTCGTTGTCGCTGGGCGCCACGAGAATCGCCTCAAGGCGGCCGCCGAGTTGGGTGCCGACGGCGTAATCGATGTGGTCCGCGACGACGCCGCGGCACGGGTCTCGCGCCTCAATGACGGTTTCGGTCCCGACCTGGTGATCGAAGCAACCGGCCAGCTTAAGGGATGGCACGACGCGGTGGACTACGTGCGCCGGGGCGGGCGCGTAGTGTTCTTCGGCGGATGCCCGGCCAACACCGCGCTGACAGTAAAGACGCGCCGGATGCACTACGACAATCTGACGTTGCTCGGGCCCTTCCACTTCCGCCCGCGCGATGTCCGCCGGGCAGTCGATTTGCTTGCCGCCGGAAGTCTCGGCGCTGGACGGATCATCAACGGTCATCGATCTCTTGAAGACTTAAAGGAAGTTTTTTCCCAGCTCGAGCGGGGCGTGTTCCTGAAATGCGCCATCGTGCCCTGATTCGATAGGGCAGGGCGGTTTGAGATCGATGGCACTTGTCTTTTTAAGCCGTTTTGTAAGAGGAGGTGGTCTCGAATTGAGTTGTGGAATCGAAAGTGGGGAGCCTGACGGAAGATGAGTGAGACTGCGCTTGACCACAGAGTCGATCTGAATTTTGTCGAGCTGTCACGCGACGAATTCACCGCCCGCACCGACTACACTATCGGTCGCGCCCAGCGCTCCCTGCTCGCCCTCCAAAAGCCAGAGGGTTACTGGCAGGCTGCGCTGGAAGCCAACGGTGAGATGAACGCCGAGTTCATCATCTTCAGCCACTTCATGGACTCGGTGGATCACTCGCTCGAGCCGCGTCTGAAAAAGCTCCTGCTGGAGCTCCAGCAGCCGGACGGAAGCTGGAACCTGTTTCCCGGCGGCGAAGGCCATCTGTCGACCAGCATTGAATCCTATTTCGCGCTCAAGCTCGCCGGTATGCGCCCGGGCGACGAGCCGATGATGCAGGCCCGTCGCTGGATTCTCTCCAGGGGCGGCATCGCCAAGGCCGGCACTCTTGCCCGCTTTTATCTCGCCGCGATGGGTCAGATTCCGTGGAGTGCAACTCCCAGGGTACCGGTGGAAGCCGCGCTGCTACCCCGCTGGTCTCCTTTCAACATGTACGAACTGTCGTCATGGGCGCGTGGGACCGTCTTTGCCCTGATGCTCCTTCAGGCCACCAAGCCCACTCGTAAAGTTAGCTACATCAGCGGCGTCCTCGAGCTCTATATCGAGCCGCCTCATTTCACCAAGTTTCCACTGGCCCGCGGCGGCAAACTTGTTTCGCTCAAAAATCTCCTCAACCTCAACGATAAGCTGCTCAGAGTCTACGATCGCCACCCGTCAAGGGCGCTCCGCACCCGCGCGATCCGCTACGCCGAGAACTGGATTCTCCAGCATCAGGACCAGAACGGTTCATGGGGTGGAATCGAACCCTGCTATCTTCTCTCCGCGATGGCGCTCAACGCGCTCGGCTACCGCAACGATCATCCGGTGATGAAAAAGGCCCTCAACGCGGCCCGCGAACTCATTTGGGACTACGGCGACTCCGCACTCTACATGCCCTGCGTATCACCCGGATGGGATACCGCGCTGGCGGCTCGCGCGCTCCTCGAATCCGGCGTCGCCGGCGACCATCCGGCGCTCAAGGACGCTGCCCGATGGCTCATCGACCACCAGATCTTCAAGCCCGGCGATTGGTCGGTCAAACGCCCTCACCTCGAACCCGGGGGATGGGCCTTCCAGTTCTACAACGATTGGTATCCCGATGTTGACGACTCGGCGGTTATCCTCGGCGTCCTGGCCGAAACCAAAACCGACGAG
>DASXNP010000067.1:0-10848 GCA_036494985.1 Binataceae bacterium (SeqCode) | reverse complement strand
TCCGGAACCTCCGTTAACGCGTAGGTAATCTGGTAATAGAAGCCGGGCACCGGATCTGCGCTCAGATTTTCCAGCGCAATGAGTGCGCTCTTCCGAAACGGCATTTCCCAGTAGCAATTGAGCGCGCTGGCCGGATTAACGCACACGGCCAGCGACGAAATTTGCGCGTAGCGACCCCATCCACAAGCGAAAAAATCTCCCACCGGGCACTCGACCGACGCAATCGGCGAGTCATCCCAGAAGATGCGCAGAATCAGATGACGCCACCGGCCGCTGGGAGTCATCCAGATCTGCGTAATCGCGCCCGCCCCGGCGATGTCGGCGAGCGTCGCGGTCGCGTGCGGCCCGATGACGATATAGGGCGCCACCTTCCATCCGACGCCGAGGTCACGGGCCGGACTGCCCGCCGGATCGGGGATGGCCTTCGCTCCGCCGCCCTTTTCTCCGGTCGGATTTTCGGGACTGATCGATCGGGACTGCGCGCTTGACAGGAGTGAGAGGTTGCCGAGTCGCATCATATGTCAGGCTGATCCTCCTTGAGTAAGCGCCAGCGAGCCCTGCCTACTCGAGAACGGGGGTTGTGGCTTTAATTCGCCTCAGAGATCGAAGTCACAGACGATGAAATCATGATCGGAGAAGCGCGGGCTTAAGATGGAACGCCGTGCGAGTACCACGGCGGCGGTACCCGGAATCGGACGCGGCCCGCGCGCGCACATCCAATCCAGCTTGGGCCGCATCGGCGGCGGCACGACACGGGTGAAAGTGAAGGTCGGCTTGAGCGGCACGTTGGCGCCGTCAAAACTGAACCCGGCCGCGCGCAATCGCTCAAACAACGGCTCGTGCCGAGCCGGATCGCGAAAGCGGCGCGGTTCGACGACAATCCGGCGGATTACTTCGACCACCGCGGACCTGTAGCTAAGTTCGGTGGTGGTGGTGTTGAAGTCGCCGGCAAGGATCGCTGGGCCGGAGGGAAAGCCGGACAGCAGCGAGGCTACCTGAAGGTCCCGCCCGGCCGGATTGGTGTGGCTTTCGAGATGAACTGCGCCGAGATGGATGCTGCGTCCACCCCAGGTGATCGCGGCGCTCAGCTCGGCGGGCGCGAAGATCCGAAAGGCGCGTCGCGGAACGCCCCTGAACCGGCCAATGGTGCGCTCGTAGGTCGCGGGCACGGGAATCGCCCGGGCCGACTTGAGCGGCACCGCAGAAAGGATCGCCAGACCAAAGTAGGCGTGCGGAGGCGAATCCTCGCTTTTGGCAAACGCGAGCGCCGGCTGAAAGCCGCAGCTCATGCCGAGGCGGGCGGCGATTTCGGCGGCGATCTCAAGGTTACCCGATCGGGGCAGCTTCCAGTCGACTTCGATCAGAAAAATTGCCGCCGCGCCGGCGAGCGGCGGACGCGACAAACAATCAATGATCGGACCGATGCGGCGTCCGCCCGAGGCGTTGAACGAAACCAGCTTGAAGGGACCGCCGCGATCGCGCGCGGGACGGTTTACAACGATCGGATCGTACGGCGCACGCACCGCGAATTCGCCCGCTGAGTCGCGCTTCTTGAGGATTCCGCTCGCCGCCATCGTGGGTTCGAGCGGTTCAGAGCCGAAGCTCGGCTTCAAGCCCTTCGATCGAGGTGAGCGGAGCCGTACAGCTGCGATCACGGCAAACGTATGCGGTTAGTCTGCGATCGATCTGCGATTTGCCCCGCACCGCCTCGGGCAGGAAGGCTTGGGGCGGTGCATTCGGATCGACCGCGAAGATTGCTCGGTTCGGCAGGTACATCAAGCCCAGGCGTTCGAGCCAAAAGTCAAACTCGGGCGACTTGCGATCGCCGACGAGTACAACTTCGGTCGCGCCGCGCGTGTAGAGATCGACCGCTTCGAGCATGTGGGAAAAGGCGAATGGCTGCTGTTCCATGAAAGGTGCAAATAGCTTGAGCGCGCGCTCGGCCTCGGTCAAATACCGCGGCTCGCCGGTGTATCCGTGCAATCGGAGCAGCGCCATCACCGCCGCGCTGTTGCCGGACGGCGTCGATCCATCGAAGGCGGCCTTCGAGCGAGTGATGAGCTGCTCGTGATCGATCGAGGTGAAGAAAAATCCGCCCTTTTCTCGATCGAGGAAACGCTCCAGAACGATTTCCGCCAGGGTGCGCGCAAAAACCAGGTAGTTTTGGTCGAGCGAGGCTTCGTAAAGGTCAATGGCGGCGTTGGCGAGCAGCCCGTAGTCCTCTAGGTAGGCGTTGAAACGGGCCGCCCCGTCTTTGAACGATCGCTTGAGCGCGCGCCCGTCCCAAAGACGCGTCATGATGAAATCGAAGCCGCGTTTGGCCGCATCGAGGTAGCGGGGCTCGGACAGCGCGCGGAAGCCTTCGGCGAGAGCGGAGATCATCATGCCGTTCCAAGCGGCTAGGACCTTCTCGTCGCGGCCGGGCTTGACCCGATGCTCGCGCGCGGCGAAGAGCTTGCGCGACGCATCGTGCACGGCGGAAACCACCTCATCCTCGGAAATGCCCAATAAGCGCGCGGCCTCGGACGCATCGATCGTGCGATGGAGGATGCTGTGGCCTTCGAAGTTGCCGAATTCATCGATGTCGAACCACCGCGAGGCAACCTCAAACAGGCGATCGCCCAGCACCCGCTGCGCTTGCGCGGGCGTCCAAACGAAGAACTTACCCTCTTCGCCCTCGCTGTCGGCATCCTGGGTCGAGAAAAATCCGCCTTCGGGGCTGGTCATCTCGCGCAGCACGTAGTCGAATATTTCGCGAGCGGTTTCGAGAAACTCGGGCTCATCGAGCGAGCGGGCCGCGTCGATGTAGAGACGGGCCAAAAGCGCGTTATCGTAGAGCATCTTCTCGAAGTGCGGCACGAGCCACCGATCATCGACGCTGTAACGATGGAAGCCCCCGCCGATCTGATCGTAGATGCCGCCCTTGGCCATCATGGTGAGCGTGTGGCGAACCATCTCGTCGTAGACCGCGCCCCCGCCGCTTTTTAGGACCCGCAGGAAAAGCGCGAAGACAAACGTGTTGGGGAATTTGGGCGCTTGGCCGAGCCCGCCGTGCTGGTTGTCGTAAGACTTGGAAAGCGCCCGCGCGGCGAGTGCGGGCAGGTCCGCACGGATTTCGGCCTTCGCGCCTTCGTAGGCGCCGAGCGCGCCAATCGCGGCGGTGAGCTTGCCCACGTTGGTCGCGATGTCTAAGGGCTTTTCGCGATAGGCTTGTGCAATCGAAACCAGCACGCGGCGAAACCCCGGCATCCCCTGGCGGTCGTTGGGCGGAAAGTAAGTGCCGCCGTAAAACGGCTTGCAGTCGGGAGTGAGAAACACGGTCAGCGGCCACCCGCCGCGGCCGGTGAGGAGCTGCACGGCGTCCATGTAGATTTGGTCGAGGTCGGGGCGCTCTTCGCGATCAACCTTGATTGGAACGAAATGGCTGTTCATCAAAGCGGCGATCTGATCGTTTTCAAATGACTCGCGCTCCATTACGTGGCACCAATGGCACGCGGAGTATCCGATCGAGAGCAGGATTGGCTTGTCCTCCGCGCGCGACTTATCCAGCGCCTCGTCGCCCCATGGATACCAGTCGACCGGATTGTAAGCGTGCTGGCGCAGATAGGGACTCTGCTCGTTAATCAGACGGTTAGGTTTGCGCTTAGCGCCGCCGCGCTCGTTACTCATAATTTCTAATTTTCTGACGCATCGAAGCGAAGCCTGCTTCTCGACGCGGCCAACGCGAGCGTCTGCAAAAATTTAGCACGCGTGATGGGCGCAGACCATGCTGGGGACTTCAACGCGCAAACCAGCGAGGCGATTTCGGCCGCTGGTTGGCGTTGTTAGAATCCGGCGCGATGGGACAGGCTCCCGCCAGCGAACGCAGTGGGCAGCAGCCTCGCTCGCGCGACTCGATTGGCTCGGCGATCGCCGCGTCTGCGGTGATGGCATTGTGCGGCTTGCTGTTCTTTTCCCGCCTAGGTTCTCGCGCGCTGTGGTCGTCGGAGGGACGATGGGCCGAGGTCGCACGGGAGATGGTCCTGACCTCGAACTATTTCTGGCCGACCATCAACGGACATCTCTACTATGACAAGCCGCTGCTGTCGTATTGGTTCGTGGCAGCGGCGGCGCATTTAACCGGCGCCATGGACGAAAGGGCGGCGCGGCTGCCATGCGCAATCGCGGGCCTTTTGGGAGTCGGGCTGCTGATCGGGATCGGACGGCTGCTTTACAACCTGCGCGTCGGGGCAGCTGCCGGATTCGTCCTCGCCACCAGCTTCAGCTTCGTGTTCCTCTCGCGGCACGCATCGGCCGACGTCGAGACCGTGACCGGCGAGATCGCGGCTTTGCTGCTCTATCTGGTCTTCGGCCCCGGCGGCGGCGCGTGGGTGATCGCCCTGTGGATCGTGATGGCCGTCGCCTCACTGACCAAGGGGTTGCTTGGTTTCGCCCTGCCGCTGCTGGTAATCGGGGCTTACAGCCTGTTTCGCGACGGTTGGCACGCATTGTGGACTCGAGTCAGCAGCGGCCCACCAGGCCAGCGGCTGCGCTGGGCGATCGACAGAAACCGGTGGATTGTCAATTGGTTTTCGCTACCCGCGATCGCGATCGGGTTTGCGATGTACTATGCGCCGTTTGCGATTTCACATTCGCGGATGGGATCTAACGCAGGAATCGCGATGGTGTTGCGCGAAAATCTGGTGCGATTTTTCGAACCGTTTGACCATCGCGGCCCGATTTATCTGTACGCTTACGTGATCTTTGCACTGATGGCGCCGTGGTCGGTCCTATTGCCGGCCGGGCTGACCGAGTTGCAGCTTCGACGGCGCCTGAGCGCGGGCCAAGCGTCAAGCAACCGTTTCGTGCAGGTCTGGTTCTGGGCGACCTTCGTATTCTTTACGCTGTCGGGATCCCGACGAAGCTACTATCTGCTCCCGATTCTACCCCCGGCCGCAATCTTAGTCGCTCGTCTAACTACCGAACCCGCTGCGAGCTTGACGCGGTGGGCCCGACGGCTGATGGGCATGGGCTACGCGGTGGTTGCAGGCGCGGCCGCTCTATCGATCTTGATCCTCTTGCCCGCCTCACTGCGTCCCGGACAATTGGCGACCCTCCCCGATGCGCCGGAAAAAGCCGTATTCGCGGTGATTTGGATCATCGCTATGGCTTCGATTGCATATGCGGTAGCGCAACGGCCTGGGTTTGGCATCGCGACCTCGATGTATATCATCGCCTACTTGTCGCTGCTTTACATCTTCGTGTTTGCGCTGCCGGCGGTCGACCATTATCGCAGCGAGAGAGCTTTTGCGTACCGGGTGCGAGAGCAGTTGGGCGGAGATCTAAGCGGACTGGCCTTTTACAACGACGTGGGTCCGGTCTTCTACTTGGATTCGCCGACTCCCATCCCAAACTTCGATGAGCCACGGAAGCTAGCCGACTCGGTGGCGCATAACCGTACACGATGGATAATCGTGCGCCATCGCGACGCGGAGCAAATTGGCGCGATCAGGGGCCAAATCGTGGCGACGGAGACCATCTTTCCATGGGAAGGAAGCACCGAGTCCGCCAGCAAGCAAATCCTGATTCGCGTGGACCCCCGCTGAGAGCCAATGGTTTCAAGCCCCGCACTGCACAGCGGACGGGACTCCAAAAGAGGCCCGCTGCCTTGATTTTCGCCGCTCCGGTAATGTGGGGCTGGCTTTAATCAAAAGCGGGCTCCAATCGTCGGCGCGGTTAGAGGCGCATCGGCATCACTACGTATTTGAAGCCCGACTCGGCGGTAGTGGTCATCACGCCAGGGCTCACGTCATCGGAAAGGCCGAGTTTTATTTCGCTGCCCCCTGGAATGACTCCGAGCGCCTGCTGCAAATACGAAGCGTTAAAGCCGACCGAAAATTCCTCGCCCTTGAAGTCGGTATCGATGGTTTCGGTGGCTTCGCCCAGCTCGGGACTGGTGGAGGACACCATCATCGAGCCGGCGGAGAGAGTTAGCTTCACGCCGTGGTAGCGTTCGTTGGAGAAGATCGCAGCTCGGCGGATCGCGGCGAACATCGCGTCGCGGTCAAGCGTGATGTGATACTTGGATTCGCGCGGAACGACGCCTCGGTAGTCGGGAAACTCACCCTCAACCAGGCGCATCGAGAGTTCGGTGGTGCCGCGGCGGACCCACGCGAGCTGCGAGTCAAGCGACAGCCTAACCTCTGCCTCGCCGGTCTGATCGAGCAGTCTGCGCAATTCGGCAAGGCCCTTGCGCGGCACGATCGCGCCGCCTTCGACTACGAAACCGGCGACCTCGCGCTCAATCAGCGACAGGCGATGGCCGTCGGTGGCAACTAGGCGGGCGGTGTTGGCTTGCGCGGACTCGATATACACGCCGCTTAGGTTGTAGCGGGTGTCATCGGGACTGACTGCAAAAAGGGTTTTATCGATCATCGCGGCGAGAACCGACGCCGCGATGGTGACATCAGCCTTGACCGGTTTGCGCGGTTTTTCCTTGGACTCGGCTGGCTCGCCCTGGCGTGGCATGGCGGGGAAGCTGCGCGGGTCCAGTCCCATCATTTTAAACCTGGCACGGCCACACCTGATTTCGACCCAATCGCCCTCGAGCGTGCGCACGGTTACGTCGCCGGACTCTGCTTCGCGCACGACCTCGAAAAGCTTGCGTGCATTGAGCGTGATGATCCCGGGCGCGCGCGATTCGCAGGCCAGCTCCGTGCGCAGGCCGACTTCCAAGTCGGTCGCGGACAGCTGCAAGGTGCTGGTGCGCGATTCGAGCATAACGTTGGCGAGAATTGGGACCGTATTGCGGCGCTCGACGATCCCCTGCACCAGGTTCAGCCCGCTTAGCAACGACAACCGCTCAATTGCGAGATCCATCAGATTTCAATCCACATCGAAGGTAGCGAGTTCCCTAGTATTATTCTCTTTCTAGATTAATAGATCAGGCAGTATTAGTAGACCCTGTGGATTGGTGAATTTATCGCGTAAACCGTCGAATTCAAAGGTAAAACACGGTCTACAAAGTTGTGGAGCAAACGCACGGGTGAACCCACAACTCGGCTGATTTGGAGCAACGCCTGTTGATGTGACTCGCATCGTACCCAGCTTGCCAACACGTTTTGCGACCCATTCCCAGCCGAGGCTAAAGACTCGCGCCCGATGCGACATTTTGCTTGGTCGCTGCCTCCCGGATCAAAACGACGGGTGATTGCCGTTGGAGTGGCCGTTGCCATTGCCGTCGACTGTGGCGCTGGAGTGCATGGCCTTGAGACTGCGCTCGAGCTTTTCGATCGAATGACGGAAGGCGGAATCAGCCGCGACCCGGCGGGCGATCAGGTTGTGCGCATGGATGACGGTTGAATGATCGCGCCCGAATTTGTCGCCGATCGCCGGGAAGGAACTGTCGGTCAGCTTGCGGCAAAGGTACATCGCAACTTGACGACAAAAGGCGATGTGTTGGGTGCGCTTCTTGGATTTCATGTCGCCAAGACGGATGTGGAAGAAGTCCGACACCGCGCTCTGGATCGCTTCGACGTCGAGCTTGACGTCCTGAATATGTACCAGATCGTGCAGGGCTTTGCGGGCGAATTCGAGCGTGATGGTGGCCCTGTTGATCGAAGCGGAGGCGGACAGCCGCGTAAGACACCCTTCAATCTCGCGTACGTTGGAGGGGACGCTTTGGGCCACGTACATCGCAACCTCGGGGGTGATGTCGAGGCGTTCGCTGGCGGATTTCTTTTGGATAATCGCCAACCGGGTTTCGAGGTCGGGCGGGGCGATGTCGGCAATCAGGCCCGACTCGAAACGGTTGCGTAGCCGCTCCTCCAGTCCCGGGATGTCGCGGGGGACCTTATCCGAAGTAAGCACTATCTGATGGCGTTCAGCATGCAGCGAATTGAAGGTATGGAAGAATTCCTCCTGGGTTCGCTCGCGACCGGCGAGAAAATGAACGTCGTCGAGGATCAGACAGTCGACGCGCCGAAACCGCTCGCGGAAATCGTTCATGCGATCGCGCCGCAGCGAGGTAATCAGTTCATTCATGAAAATCTCGGCCGGCATAAACAGCACTTTACATGGGCGATCGCCGGCGTCGCCGATGATCTGGTGGGCAATCGCGGTGACCAGATGAGTCTTGCCCAGCCCGACGCCTCCATACAGGAAGAACGGGTTGTATTTTTCGCCCGGCTGCTGACAGACGGCAAGCGCGGCCGCGTGCGCGAATTGATTGGCCGAGCCGACCACAAATTCGTTGAAGGTGTAGCGCGGATTAAGCAGCGGATGAGGCCGGCGCGTTTCGGAGGGGAGCCGCGTGGCGGGCGCGGATGCGGGCGCCATCCGCGGCAGGGGCGCGGGCCGCGGCACGACCGCATCGCCGGTGTCGAAGATCAACTGAACACTAAGGCTGTCACCGGCTTCTTCGGAAAGCGATCGGCACAGCGAAGGGAGGTAGCGCTCGCTGACCCAATCGCGGAAAAACTTGTTCGGCGCCTCGAGCGTGGCGGTTCTGCCGTCGAGGCCGCGAAAATTCAGCGGTGCGATCCAGGTTTCATAGCCGACCTGACCGAGTTCGGTCTTAAGGCGGTCTGCTGCCTTCTGCCACAGCCCGTTCATTTCCATTCTCCTGTACGGCGCAACCCTAAAAGCAGAATCGGCTGCGGTTTGGCGCGAGCAATCGCGCGAAGTGAAAGCGAACTCGTTGCAATTGAGCTACAAATTACACACAACTTTATCCACATTTGTGGATAATACGGTTTATGCTTTGATCGAAAAGGGGAAAGGGCCTTCTACCACCCTCGTTTATCCACTCCTGCGCCGGTCCGCCGATTCCCCGCGATGCCGAAAATCGGATGCGAGGAGGCCGGAATTGAGAGTAGCTTTCCACCCGCTAAGTGACCGGCGCCCGCGAAGTCTTCCGCGCGATGAAGCCACGCGTATAAATTCAGCGGCGAAGCAAACGTGATAGGCTCTTTTTCAGCGCGTCTCAAGCGGAGCGAAGAAAAAATTTGAAAGCCCGTGATTCTCTTGCAAAAAATCGCCCGCAAAAAAACTTTTCGTCGAACGACTCTCCAGACGACGATCGTCGCCATTCACAAAAGCCTTGTCTCCCAAGGGCTTCAAGCCGATCGCGAGCTCGACTGTGGCGCGTATAAGGGCTCAGCAACCTGATGCAAGCGAGAAGCTATTGCCAAACAAACCCAAAGCCGGCAAGGGAGTTTTACCCGCGGGCCTTTTGCGAAACGATCCACCGAAGACTGACCGATGCTGAACGCCAAAAAATCCGCTGAACTCTTCGCCCAGGGATCGCTGCTGATACCCGGCGCGGTGAATTCGCCGGTGCGCGCCATGAAGGCGGTCGGACTCGACCCGCTGTTTGTCGAACGAGCTTGCGGATCGCGAATCTACGACGCGGACGGGAACGAGTTCATCGACTACGTGGGTTCCTACGGCCCGGCGATATTGGGCCACTCTGATCCACGAGTAACGGCCGCGATGGCGCAACAATCGGCAAAAGGCCTAAGCTTCGGTGCTCCAACTGCCCTCGAAGTCGAGCTTGCGCGCTTGATTTGCTGCGCCATCGAGGGCGCAGACAAGGTCCGACTCCTGAGCTCCGGCACCGAAGCCGCCATGACGGCGATAAGAATAGCGCGCGCGGCAACCGGTCGCGACAAAATAATCAAGTTCGACGGCTGCTACCACGGGCACAGCGATGCGTTACTGGTGCGCGCTGGTTCGGGCGGGATGACGCTAGGCGTGCCTGACAGCGCGGGTGTGCCCGAAGCGCTCGCCGCGCTGACGCGGATCGCGGATTTCAATTCGATCGAGTCGGTAAGCCGCTATTTCGCGGCCGAGGGGTCCTCAATCGCCGCCGTGATAGTCGAGCCAATCGCTGCAAACATGGGTGTCGTTCCGCCCAAGCCAGGATTTCTGCCGGAGCTCGTCAAGATTGCGCATGGCGCAGGGGCACTGGTCATTTGCGACGAGGTGATCACCGGCTTTCGCCTCCGATTCGGCGCGGCCAGCCAGATCCTCGCAATCGCGCCGGACTTGATCATGCTGGGAAAGATAATTGGTGGTGGAATGCCGATCGGGGCGGTTGCGGGACGGCGCGAATTAATGGATCTGCTGGCTCCGGCCGGTCCCGTTTATCAAGCCGGAACCCTGTCGGGAAATCCGATTTCGGTGCGGGCCGGCTTGGAGACGCTTAAGCTACTTAAAGAACCTGCGACCTACGAGCGGTTGGAGGCTGCGGGAGCGCGGATGGAAGCTGGGATGCGCGCCGCCCTGCGTCGCTCCGGCGCGATTGGATGTGTGAATCGGGCTGGGTCGCTGGTGACAATGTTTGTTGGCATCGAGCGGGTCGAGAACGCGTTGGACGCCCGGAAAGCGGACACCAAGAAATTCGCGGCGTTCTTTCGCGGATTGATCGCCCGCGGAATCTACATTGCGCCGTCGCAATTCGAGGCGATGTTTATTTCACTGGCGCACACCCATGACGATATCGATCGGACCATCGATGCGATCGGCGCGGCGCTCGGCGAGACGGCTGCTTAGGGCCTGGCGCGCGAGGACCAGATGTCGCAGATCTCCAGCAAGGCGTGGCTCGGATGGGGGGTGGGACTCGAATTCGGGATTTCAATCGTGGTCGGAGCATGGGGCGGATTCAAACTCGATCAATACTTCGGCCTGAAGTTCCCCTTTTTGATGGTTACGGGAATCGCGCTGGGATTCTTCGTCGGCGTGAAGCGGCTGATCTGGTTCGGCAAGGAAATGAACAAGCCGTGATCGACCCGGCGGTTGGCGGCATGCGACTGCCGTCGTTGGGCGAAATTCAGCGCTCCAACTTGATTTTGCTCGCAATTGGCAGTC
>DASXNP010000066.1:0-2537 GCA_036494985.1 Binataceae bacterium (SeqCode) | reverse complement strand
GCATCCGCTTTACCTGGCCAGTGGTCTTGAGCGGGGCAGACCGACTGCGCCGGGGCCGACGCACGATAGGCAGGCCAAGACCTCGAACGGACCGCTTGACGGCGTCGTGGTGCTTGATTTCGCAAGCTACATCGCGGGCTCTTACGCCCCGATGATTCTCGCCCAGATGGGCGCAGATGTAATCAAGATCGAAAGTCTCGAAGGTGACGCGTTTCGTAGCTTCGGATTTGGCTTCCTCGGCTGGAACCAGGGCAAGCGCGGACTCTCGCTCAACCTAAGGAGCCTGGAGGGTCGCCAGATCGTCTACGAACTTGCGCGCCGAGCCGATGTGATCGTGGAGAATATGCGACCGGGGGCGACCCGCAAGGCCGGAATCGACTATGAGACCTTAAGCTCGATAAATCCGCGCTTGGTCTACGTGTCCGTCAACGCATTCGGAAATCATGGACCGGAATTCGATTTGCCCGGGTTCGATCCGCTGCTGCAGGCTCGTTCAGGGGTAATGGCAGCTCAAGGCGGGCATCATCACCATCCGGTTTATCTCACCTGCGCGATTTGCGACTACGGAGCGGCGATGCTGGCGGCGTTCGGATGCGTACTGGCGCTGCGATCGCGGCAGCAGACCGGCCGCGGCCAGCTGTGCGAGACCACGCTTCTGCAGGCCGCGATGGCGTTTCAGGCGGGCGAATTCATTTTCTATGAGGGCCGCGCCGACATGGAAAACGGCCAACCCGAGTATCGCGGACGATCCGCATTGTCGCGCGCCTACCGATGCGGCGACGGCAGATGGGTGGCTTTATCTTTGTCTACTGAGGCTCAGTGGAACTCGCTGCGAGAAGTAACCGAACTCGTGCGCGAGGGGTTTAGCCAGGCGTCTGTGCAGCCTGCCGACGGGCGGTTAGCTTCAGCGCTGGCGGATTATTTCGCCCAGCGACCACGAGACGAAGCTCTATCCGCGATGGGTAAAGCCCGAGTGCCCGCAGTCAAGATCAACTATGCGCAAGACCTGTTCGAGGATCCGATCGTCACGGCCAACGGCTTGATCGCCGAGCTGGATCATTCGCAGTGGGGACGGGTGCTGCAGACTGGTCTGTTGGCACGCTTTTCGGCGACGCCGGCCAGGATTGTGCGGGCCGCGCCGCTGTTAGGCGAACATTCGAAGGAGGTTCTAAGAGAGCATCTCGGATATGATCAGCTTACGCTCGATTCCTTGATTGAGCGTGGAATACTCAAGGCCGCCAGCTAAGCCATCAAGGGGCGAGCACTGTCGGCGGCAAGATCGCGTGAGGCAGAGATGGGCGATTCCCAAGTCGACACGATGAAGCAATTCGCAAGGCAGAACTACGGATACGAGCTGACCTCGCAGGCGGCTGCTTACCTCGTAGCACTTGCCGACACGATCACGGCGGGCACCCGCGCACTATCGTCGCTTGATCTGACGGGAGTCGAGCCGCCGTTCGGCTTCACGACTCTGCTGGAAGAAGCGGCGAGGATTGGCGCTCGCCGCTAACGCAAAGCGATCACGTGCCGAGGCCATTGGCGCGGCTGATCCTACCGGTTACACTTTGTCCTAGTAGGAGTCGTCGATGGAAAGGGTAGAGCTTCAGCGCGAATGCGCCGCGATCGAAATACCGGCGGGCAACCCGGTGAGCCTAAAGAAAGGCACCGAGGGATTTATCACTCAATCGTTGGGGGGGACTTACACGCTCCAAATTCCTGCCTACGGCGGGCTGTTCCGGATTTCGGGGCCCGATGCCGACGCGATCGGAAAGCAGGTGACGGGAGTGCCGACCGGCGATTCCGCCGGCAAAGACCTCGAAGCGATGGTTTGGGAACAGCTGAAGACCTGCTACGACCCAGAGATTCCGGTCAATATCGTCGACTTGGGGTTAGTCTACGCAATGACGATCACGCCCGAGGACGATGGCAAGAGCCGGGTCGACGTGAAGATGACGCTGACCGCGCAGGGCTGCGGCATGGGTGGCTCGATCTCGATGGATGCACGTCACAAGTTGCAGGGTCTGCCCGGGGTATCGGAAGCGGAGGTCGAAGTTGTCTGGGACCCGCCTTGGAATCCGCAGATGATCTCACCGGAGGGCCGGGAGAAGCTCGGGCTCGATTGAAGCGGGCCGCCAAGTCAGGTCCTATCCTTTAAGACCGAATATCGGTTGATGCTAGCTGACGGCGGGCGTAGCACCGGCAGATTAGCCGTGCTTGACGATCCTGGGGCGAAGATCAGTGCCCTCAAAAGCGCCCAAAGAATCCCGACACCATAACTTTGCCGGCTAAATCGAGCGCGGCTAGAGCGCAGCGAACCGCAACCAGCGTCCGACTACAGGCTGCGCAGACCAAAGACGGCGATCTCGCGATGAGTTGGCCGGGCGGACTTGTTTCGATCGCGAACAATGAGCTTCGCCGCGAGTGCTGCTCCCAGTAAGAGAAGTGGTGTTTTGCCATCGATTCGAAGCATAATAGCGGTTTGCGATCGCCCAGGAGCAAATGCCATGGCAACCACCCTCCGAAGCAGAGCCATCACT
>DASXNP010000065.1:0-2173 GCA_036494985.1 Binataceae bacterium (SeqCode) | reverse complement strand
AGAGACCTCAAAGCTGGGGTTCATTAGCGCGATGCAGGTTTCGCCGGAGCAGGGGACCTTCATGGGTCTGTTGGCGCGTGCCATCGGCGCGCGGTCGGCGGTAGAAGTTGGCACCTTCACGGGCTACAGCGCGTTGTGCGTGGCGCGGGCGTTGCCCGCCGACGGTCGGTTGCTGTGCTGCGATGTCAACGAGCAGTGGACTTCGATCGGCCGCCGCTACTGGCGGCAGGCGGGAGTTGGCGACAAAATCACGCTGAAACTCGCGCCTGCGGTCGAGACTCTGCGCGCGCTTCCAGAGTCCGCCCGCTTCGATTTCGCCTTCATCGATGCCGACAAGACGAACTACCGCACCTACTACGAAGAGATTGTGCGCCGTTCCCGCCCAGGCGCTTTGATCCTAATCGACAACGTCCTCTGGAACGGCGCCGTGATCGATCCCGCAAACCAGACCGCGGACACCGTTGCGATTCGCGCGCTCAACGACTTCCTTGCCACCGACGAACGCGTCGAAGCGGTGATGCTCTCGATTGCCGACGGATTGACGATCCTGTGCAAACGCTGATCGCAAAACGATAGCGCAACCGGAGCGCCCGCTAGAGGGCGCAGACCGCCGCGAGGCTCGAAATCGCGACGCCGCGCCGGCCTTGGCGCAGGTCGTCGCGATCGAATCCGTTGGTGCAATAGCCAAGCGAGATGCCGGTTGTCGGATCCCCCCACCCGATCTGCCCGCCCGCTCCGCCATGCCCGAAGGCCAGCGGCGAGGTGGTCTTTCCGAAGCCGCGAAAGTTCGCCTTGCCGTCATCGCCAGCGACAAACACCCCGAGTGCCCGGTTAACGCGATAGCGGAAGACCGGGTCAAAGTATTCGCCCGATCTGACGCGTAGCGCGTCCTCTACCGTCTCCGGCTTCCATACTCGGGGGCTCTGAGTGCCGCCGCGCCCGTTGTTAATCAGACCTTGGTAAAAGAGCGCGAGGTCGCCCGCGGTCATAATTCCGCCGCCGCCGGGCACGCCTGCTTCGCGCACGCTGGGCTCATTGAACCCCATGATCGCCTGCTCGGTCACCTCGGTCTCGGGCAAATCCGGCCATCCTAACCGGCGGCGCTCCTCAGGGGAGATCGCCTCACCAACATAGGTCAGATTTGCCACCCGATTCTGAAACTCCCGTGGCAATCCGACCCTCAACTCCGGCAATCCCAAAGGCAGTGCGATGCGGTTTCGCACGAACTCGCGGAAGTCCTGTCCGCCGCGCCGCTCTACAATCTCCGCGATCACCCAAAATCCCGAGGTCGGGTGGTATTCGTACTTGCTGCCAACCGGCCACTCCAGCCGCCACGACTTGAACCTCTCGAGCCGTTTCTTGCGGTCCCCCCATTCCGATTGCGGGTACGGAGCGTTTGGAAAGCCGCTGATATGGAGCAGTATCTCTTGGACCGTGATCTTATCTTTTCCGTTGGTTCCGAATTCCGGCACGATTTCGGCGACAACTTCCGTTTCCTTAAGCTTGCGGTCCTGGATCAGCAGCCACGCCGCCGCCGCCATGATCGCCTTAGTGCACGAGAAGATCACAAACAGGGTCTCGTTGGTGGCCGCTTGGTCGACGCCGCCCTGCACGGCTCGGCCGAGGGTTTTCATCGCTCCGATCTTTCCGTTGCGGGCGATCGCGACCTGAACCGCCGGCAGCAGCCCCTGGGCAACCTCGCGCTCGGCCCGCTCGAACAGCGCCTTTACCTTTGTGCTATCGAGACCCGCTTCTTCGGGGGTGGTGGCAATGAGATTGCTGTTGGGCATCGCTCTAACTCCTGGGTAGCTTGGTTTTCCGCCTCGGAAACGATTCATAACACAATTTCGTAAGCGGGCGGCAAGCGAGCGCCGAGGGAGGGAGGTCTGGGCACCGCCAATTACTTAGCACCGTTGCGCGCTTATTTGGCACGCGACCGATCGGCGCTGATCGGCGGACCCTGCGCGGAGATCCATCCCGCGCGCCCCGGCATTGTCGCCCGGGTCACTTCGCATATCGGCAGGGTCCGGCGATCCAGCGAAGCGGCGAATTGGTCAAGCCGCACGAACTGCGCGCCGCGATTTTTCAGATCCCGCAGGAGAGCAGCGAAACTATCCAGCTCACTCATGCCCTCAGTCTCGGCGTGGATGGTGTGCACGTTGAGCCGGTCAGC
>DASXNP010000064.1:0-12483 GCA_036494985.1 Binataceae bacterium (SeqCode) | reverse complement strand
CACCCTGGTTGCGCCGCGCGAGGGAGTCGCGCCCCCCATCGAGATCGGAAGTCAGCACAGTCTCAAGCTTGCAGGCCAAGCGAACTCGGAGCCTCACAAAGTCGTCAGCTTCGAGCCATTGGCGATCGAGCTCCAAGAAATTCGCCGGGCGCAAAGCCGAGCACTGATCGTGGTTGATGGAGCCAGTCAGATCGCGCGGCTCAAGCGCCACCTGGAAGCCTACCAGCTCGAGGTCAATAGCGACGGCGATTCGTTTGCCTCGTTCCTCGAAGCTCCCGACTATCGGCCTGCGATTCTGCACGGCGAGATCGGCTCGGGCACGGTACTCCAAAGCGACGGCTTGTATATCTATAGCGAAGAGGACATTTTCGGCGAGCCGCGGGTCCGCCGCCGCGCGCGCCCGACCGCCAAGGGAACGCTGCTTAGTCTCGAAGAGTTGAAGCCGGGTGATCACGTCGTCCACCTCGATCATGGAATCGGGCTCTACCGCGGGCTTACGCATCTCTCAGTGGCGGGCACGCAAGGAGATTTTATGAATCTCGAGTACGCAGGCGACGACAGGATGTACGTGCCCGTGGAGCGAATCAATCTTGTCCAACGCTACGTCGGCGCCGAAGGCGCCGAGCCGAAACTCGACCGGCTGGGCAGCGGCGCTTGGGCCAAAGTAAAGCATCGCGCGCGTCAAGCCGTGCTCGCGATGGCCGCCCAGTTGCTCGAGGTCTACGCAGCGCGTGAAGTGTTGGAAGGGCACGCGTTTCCACATCCGGGAGGCGATTTTCACGACTTCTGCGATCGTTTCGAGTTCGAAGAGACCGCCGACCAAAAGAGCGCAATAGACGACGTGATCCGCGATATGACGCGCACCAAACCGATGGATCGCCTGATTTGCGGCGATGCCGGCTTCGGTAAGACCGAGGTTGCTTTGCGGGCTTCCTTCATCGCGGTCAACGACGCACGTCAGGTGGCGGTGCTTGTTCCGACCACGGTCCTCGCCGAACAGCATTGGAGCACCTTCAGAAAACGCTTTAGGAACGACCCGATCCGCGTCGAGATGGTCTCGCGCTTCCGCTCGCCCAAGGCGAACAAAGCAGTCATCGAAGATCTGCGCAGCGGCAAGGTCGATATCGTGGTCGGCACCCACCGCTTGCTTCAGAACGACGTGGAATTCAAAAGCCTCGGCCTGCTGATCATCGACGAGGAGCATCGCTTCGGCGTGGCAGACAAGGAGAAGATCAAGAAGTTCCGCAAGCTGGTAGATGTTTTGACGATGACCGGCACGCCGATTCCTCGCACCCTACACATGGCGATGCTGGGGATTCGCGACCTTTCCGTGATTCAGACCCCGCCCGTCGATCGGCAGGCGATACGCACGCTGGTGGCACATTTCGACGATGGCACAATTCGCGACGCGGTAATCCGCGAACTGAATCGCGGCGGACAGGTCTTCTTCGTGCACAACCGGGTTGAGAATATCGACTACATGGCGGCACACCTTCGTTCGCTCATTCCCGAAGCCAAGATCGCTGTCGGTCACGGCCAGATGGACGAGCGCGAGCTCGAAAATGTGATGGCCGACTTCATCGAAGGCCGCACCAATCTCTTGGTCTGCTCGGCGATAATCGAATCCGGTCTCGACATCCCCAACGCCAATACGATGATCATCAACCGGGCTGACCATTTTGGCATGGCGGCGCTTTACCAGTTGCGCGGCAGGGTGGGCCGTTCACGCCAGAAGGCCTACGCCTACCTTCTGATTCCGGGCGAGCACATAATCACCCGCGATGCCAAGCGGCGGATCGAGGTGATCAGCGAATTGGTCGAGGTCGGCGGTGGATTCAAGCTTGCGATCAACGATCTTGAATTGCGAGGCGCGGGCAACCTGCTGGGACATCAGCAGTCCGGGCAGATCTCCGAAGTTGGCTTCGAGCTCTATACCGAGATGATGGAGCAGGCGATCCACGAGTTGCGCGGCGAGCCGCACCCTCCCGACTTCGAGCCCGAGCTTCAAATTGGCATCCCGGCCTATATCCCGAGCGCGATGGTCCCCGATGAGAACGAGCGGCTCGTGCTCTACCGCCGGATGGCGCGCGCACAATCGGATGATGAGCTCGACGAGATGCGCGCCGAGCTGTTGGACCGCTTCGGCCCGATCCCATCGCTGGTTGAGAATCTGCTCGGGGCGATGAAAATCCGCCGCAAGATGAAGGAGCTGCTGATCGTCAGCGCGGTTCTCAAGGGCGGCCAGCTCGAAATCCGTTTCCACCCCGAAGCGCCGGTCGAAGTCAATCGCTTGATCGCGCTGGCCGACGCGAATCGCTCTCGAATCAAGCTCACGGCTAATTTTCAGGTCCACGTGCGCTTCGAGAAGATGAACCACGATCAGACGCTCGCCGAGATTGAAGCCGTATTGCAGGGGCTAGCCGCCTGTGAAAAATTGAATCCAACTCAGAATCGAGAGCCTCGCCAGCTCCTGAATTGATGCGCACGAAACGTCGCTTGGCACTTTCCGACAGCTTGCGGTCTTGGAACCGAGCGGCGATTGTGTGCGCGATCATCACGCTCCTCGCCATGACTGGGGATGCTCGCGGTGAAGACCTCGACCGGGTAATTGCCAGCGTCGACGGCGATCCGATCACCGTCCATGACCTGAAGGTGTACAGCGCCGCCAACGGGATCCAGCTTACCAACCCGGGCGATCCGAACAGCGACGAGACGGTCCGTCAGACGCTAAAGGGCCTCATCACTCAGAAGATGATGGAGCAGGAGCTTAAGAACTACGCCGACCGCGCCAGTGACGAGCAAGTCGACCGATATATCGATAAGCTCAGGGAGAAGAACAATCTCAGCGAGGAAGCGTTCAAGAATCAGGTCATGCACCAAGGCATTAGCTGGGACGAGTTCCGCAAGCGGGCAAAGACCGAGTTGGAAAAGATGAACATGCTCGACGCCGAGGTCCGGCAAAAGGTAAACATACCTCCCGAGCAGATTCAGGCTTACTACGACTCGCACAAGGAGGAATTCAGAGTCGAAAAGGAACGATACAAACTAGCGCAGATTCTGGTCGCGGTGGATTTTTCCAAAGCATCGCCCGACCAGGTCAAAGCAGCCAAAAAGAAAGCCAAAGAGCTGCAGAAGCGCGCCGCCGCGGGTGACGATTTTGCTGAGTTGGCGGCGCAAAACTCCGACGACGACTCCAAGACCAAGGGCGGTGAACTGGGCGACTTTGCGCCGGATGACATGCTCGACGAAATTCGCGCGGGCGTGGAGAAGGTGGAAACCGGCCACGTCTCCGATGTGATTCAGACCAAATACGGCTTGCACATTATCAAGGTTGAAGAGCACGACAAGCCCGGTCTGAAGCCGGTCGGGGAAGTGAAGGAGCAGATCCAAGACAAGCTTACCGAGGCGGCCGGTCAGGGCCGTATGAAAGAATGGCTCGAGAAGGACCTGATTAAGAACCATCACGTCGAGTCCGCCTACTGAAAAATCGGATGGTCGCAAAGCGTAATTCCGCGCCGCTCGTGATCAGCATGGGTGACCCGGCAGGAATCGGAGCCGAGGTTATCTTGAAAGCGGCGGCGCGATTGCTCGCCCGCGGCGAAGCGATCCCATTGGCGGTGATCGGCGATCTCGAAATCATGCGCGCGACGGCTCGTCGGTTAGGCAACGTGCCGCTGCCAACGGCTTGGACCCCCGAGGACAGCCTGGTTCCTATTCGCCGCGGCCTCGGCGTCTTTTCGCCCAGCGACACGTTAGCCGGTGCGATCCGGCCCGGACATCCGACACTCGACGGCGCGAAGGCGGCCTTTCGTTACATCGTCGAGGGCGCCCGGATGGCACTTGAGGGCCGCGCTTGTGCCCTGGTCACGGGGCCGATCAACAAGCAAATGTTCAACCGCGCGGGCCATCGGATTCCGGGTCACTCCGAGTTGCTCGCCCGCATGTCCCATACCCGGCTCTGGCGCATGATGTTCGCCGGGGGCGATTTGCGCCTGGCACTGGTCACCGTCCATGTGGGGCTCGCGCAGGTCGCGCGCGCACTGACGCGGGGGCGGGTCTTCAAGACCATCGCGCTGCTCGCTGCGCACCTGAAGAGCGAAATGGGAATCGCCAAGCCGCGCATCGCGGTGCTCGGATTCAATCCGCACGCGGGCGAGGGCGGTCTTTTTGGCGACGAGGAGATCCGCGTCATCAGCCCGGCGATCAAGCGGGCGGTCAAATGTGGCATCGACGCGTACGGTCCGCTCGCGCCCGACACGGCTTTCATTCGTCCCCGCGGCCGTTTCGACTTTGACGCAGCGGTCGCGATGTATCACGATCAAGGATTGATCGCACTAAAGACCTTGGAGTTTGACCGAGCGGTGAATATCACGATCGGCTTGCCGTTCGTCCGGACCTCGCCGGACCACGGGACCGCGTATGACATTGCCGGAAGAGGTGTCGCGAACCCGACCAGTATGCTGGCTGCGATCGACTACGCATGGGGTGCCGCGATGCGAAGAGGCTCGCGTTTGCGCAAAGCGGCCTGAGAACCATGGCCGACCGCATCATTATCAAGGGTGCGCGCGAGCACAACCTCAAGAACATCAGCCTTGAGATACCGCGAGACAAGCTGGTGGTAATCACTGGTTTGTCCGGATCGGGCAAGTCTTCGCTTGCGTTCGACACGATTTACGCGGAAGGCCAGCGGCGTTATGTGGAATCGCTCTCGGCCTATGCGCGCCAGTTTCTCGAACAGATGGAGAAACCGGAAGTCGACTCTATCGAAGGCCTCTCGCCGGCGATCTCGATCGAGCAAAAGACCACCTCGCGCAACCCGCGATCGACGGTCGGTACAATTACCGAGATTTACGACTATCTCAGACTCTTGTTCGCGCGCGTGGGCCGGCCCTTTTGCTACAACTGCGGGCGCGAGATCGCGACCCAGAGCGTCCAGCAGATCGTTGATCGAATCATGACCTGGCCCGAAGGCACTCGCATCCTGGTGCTTGCCCCCCTTGTGCGGGGCCGCAAGGGCGAATACCGAAAGGAACTGTCCGACATCCGCCGAGCGGGGTTTGTGCGGGTCAAGATCGACGGGACCATGCACGAGCTCGCCGAAGACCTCGCGCTCAACAAGAATAAGCAGCATACCATCGAAGTGGTCGTCGACCGCCTCGGGATCCGTGAGGGCATTGAAAAGCGGCTGGCAGACTCGCTCGAGGTCGCGTTCAAATACGGGCAGGATCTGCTCAAGGTCGAGCGTCTATCTGCCAAAGGCGAAAAGCTAGACAAAGTCGAACAGGAAACTCTCTTCAGCCAGAAGTTCGCGTGCGTCGAGTGCGGCATCTCCTACCCCGAGATCACACCGCGCTTGTTTTCGTTCAACAGTCCTCACGGCGCTTGTGCGACCTGTTCCGGCATCGGCTCAACGATGTACTTCGACCCCGAGCTGGTCGTACCGGATGAAGACCTAAGCATCACCGACGGCGCGATCGCGCCCTGGGCAACCATGACCTACATTCAGCCGGTGCTCGAGGCCCTGGCCGCGCACTATGACTTCAGTCTCGACGCGCCGTGGAAGTCGTTGTCCGCCAAGGCCCGTAAGGGGGTCCTTCAGGGTTCAGGCGGCGAGGAAATCGAATTCAGCTACAAGCGCGGCGACCGCTCGCAGACCTACTCGCGAAGCTGGGAAGGGGTGCTGACCTGGCTCGATCGGCGGCACAAGGAGTCCGAATCCGACAGCGTTCGCGAGTCGCTCGAGCAGTACATGAACATGCGGCGCTGTCCGACTTGTAGTGGAGCGCGTCTCAAGAAAGAGAGCCTCTTTGTGCGTTTCAATGGCAAATCGATCAATCAGGTGACCGCCATGGCGGTCAAAGAGGCGGCGGATTTTTTTGAAAACCCCAAATTGACCAATCAGGAGGCGGAGATTGGGCGCCTGATTCTCAAGGAGATCCGCGAACGGCTCGCGTTCCTGGTCGACGTGGGACTCGACTACCTTGCTCTCGATCGCACCTCGGCGACGCTGTCGGGCGGCGAAGGCCAGCGCATCAGGCTTGCAACTCAAATCGGGTCCAGTCTGGTCGGCGTGCTCTACATACTCGACGAGCCTTCGATCGGACTGCATCAGCGCGACAATCAGCGCCTGCTCGCCACTCTCAAGCATCTGCGCGATCTCGGCAACACCGTGCTGGTGGTGGAACACGACCGCGACACGATGCTCGAAGCGGACCACATCATTGATATGGGACCGGGCGCCGGCATCCACGGCGGCCATCTGGTCGCCGAAGGCGCTCCGGCAGAGATTCTGGCCAATCCCGAGTCGCTCACTGGAAAGTATCTGGCGGGGCAGATCGAAATTCCGGTACCCACCCGCCGTCGAAAAGTTGGCGCTCGCTGGCTTACGATCAAAGGCGCGCGGGAGAACAACCTGTGCGATCTTTCAGCGTCGTTCCCAATCGGCGTGATCAGTTGTGTCACGGGTGTCTCCGGCTCCGGCAAATCAACTTTGGTGCTCGACACGCTTTATCGCGCACTCGCGCAAAAGCTCAACCGAAGCCACGAACGCTGCGGCGCGTACAAGACCATCGAAGGGCTCGAGGAGCTCGACAAGGTCGTTCACGTCGATCAGAGTCCGATCGGCCGCACCCCACGATCCAACCCGGCAACCTACACCGGATTGTTCACCCACATCCGCGATCTCTTTGCGCAGCTTCCCGATGCCCGGATGCGCGGCTACGGCCCGGGCCGGTTCTCATTCAACGTCAAGGGAGGGCGCTGCGAAGCGTGCCAAGGTGACGGCATCATCACCATTGAGATGCATTTCCTTCCCGACGTTTACGTGACTTGCGAAGTCTGTGGCGGAAAGCGCTACAACCGCGACACCCTCGAAATTCAGTACAAGGGCAAGAACATCTCAGAAGTCCTGAACATGACCGTGTTGGATGCGATCGAGTTTCTGGGCTCGATGCCCCCGATCAGGTTGAAGCTCGAAACCCTGCGCGATGTCGGGCTGGACTACATTCATCTGGGCCAATCGGCGAACACGCTCTCGGGCGGCGAAGCGCAGCGCATCAAGCTCGCCAAGGAACTCGCGCGCCGCGCAACCGGCAAGACCCTATACATCCTCGACGAGCCGACCACCGGTCTGCACTTCGACGACATCAAGCGCTTGCTCGCGGTGCTTGGCCGCCTCGCGGATAACGGCAACACGATCATAATCATCGAGCACAACCTCGAAGTGATCAAAACGGCCGACTACGTAATCGATCTCGGCCCGGAAGGCGGCGACCGCGGCGGGACTGTGGTCGCGAAGGGAACGCCCGAGGAAATCGCCGAGGCGAAAGGGTCGTACACCGGTCATTTTTTGAGACAGGTCTTGTCCCAACGCGCCGCCGCCTGACTCGCACCGACCCGGTCGGTCCGCGCGCCGCCTTCAGCGCTTGCGGCCAAGCGGCGGCAAATCAAGCTGATGGGCCGGATACACCAGCCGTCCGTCCTCCACGACTGCGAATTCCGTCAGCTGGTGCGCCGTTGCCCGGCCCTGCGGCAAGATGTGCGTGACTTGGTATCCGCGTGTTACGAGGTGATCGGAAATGATTCGCCGATGACACTGCCACCACAGCCCTTCGGCACACATTATCGCTGCGCGGGCACGCGCCGCCGCGGCCAGCAAATCGCTCAGTCCGCCCTCGAACTCTTCGCCATTTGCGAAGTCCGCGTAGGAGCGGAACGCCTCCACTTCCCACCCGGAATTGCGCGAATCCCCGCGCTTGGAGTGGCGCCGCCCGCCGAGCGCGCTGAGCCACAGGTAGGCGATCTGGTTGGTTGCCAGCGACTGCTTGAGAGCGCCTTGATTGAACTGCGGGGAGCGCCGCGACGATGGATATGAACGGACATCGACGATCAGTTCAATCGAATGCTGGCCGAGCAAACCGATGAACTCGGTTAGCGGATGGGTTGAGTGGCCTATCGTGCAGACGGTGAGATCTGTTTGCTTTCGGCTAATGCTGGTCTGCGCTCGCGACGTTGATCGCGGCTTCGCTCTGGTTGGCTACCGCCACCAGTAGGTAGGCGTCGGGCCGAAGGTAGGCGCGCGCGACCCGTTGTACGTCTTCCTTGCTCACCGACTGGATCAGGGCCGGATACTTGTCCGCGTAGTCCAGCCCCAGACCGTACAGCTCGATTTGCAGAAGAAAACTCGCAATCGTGCTCTGGCGATCGATCTTTAAGGGAAAGCTGCCAATCAGAAATTTCTTGGCGCTATCGATCTCCGAATCGGTCGCCGCGGTATTCTGAATATCGCGCATTTGCTGCAGCACCATCCGAATCGCCTGGTTGGCGCTGGCGTTTTTGGTCTGCAGCACGACCTGAAAAGAGCCTTGAAACTTTCCCGACTCAAACTGACTGCCCACCGAATACGCCAGCCCTGCTTTGCTGCGGACCTCGCGCACCAATCGCGATGAGAATCCGCCGCCCCCCAAGATGTAGTTCATCACTTGCAGGCGATAGTAATCGGGATGTGACCTCGCGACGCCGCCAAAACCCAGCGTCAGGTTCGCTTGCGTAATATTGCGATCGATCTTGGTGACGTGCGCGCCGGGCGCGACTTCGATCTTTGCAGGTTCCGCCTGCGGGGCGACCGTGCCTTCGATTCCGGTAAAACCCTTCTCGATCGCTTCCTTTACTTCCTGCGCCGTGACGTCACCGACCACCGCAATGACCGCGGAGCCCAGCCGGTAGTACTGTTTGTAGAACTGTCTGACGTCCTGGGGGGTGAGAGTCGCGACACTTTCTGGGGTCCCTTCCGGTGGATGTCCGTAAGGTCGGTCACCGAATAACAGCTTGGCGAAAGTGACCTGGGCGACATACCCCGGTTGCTCAGCTTGTGAGTTCAATCCGGCGATCAATTCGCTACGCTTGCGCATGATGTCGGCGTCGCGCAAACCCGGCTGGGACAGGACCGCGGCCAACAGATGCAGCGTGTCGGGCCAGTATCGTTTGAGCGTCGTAATCTGGGCGTTCGCGTAGTCCTGCCCGGCCTCCACCGCAAGAGAACTGCCCATGAAATCAGTCTTTTCATCGACCTGTTTCGCGGCCATGTCGCGGGTCCCCTCGGTCAGGCTCTGGGCGGTCAACTGCGCCAGTCCGCCCTTGCCCTGGGGATCTCTCCGAGCGCCAGCATCGAACGCGATCGCCATCGTCACCATCGGCAGTTGATGCTGTTCGGAAATCAACAGGGTTGCGCCGTTGCCGAGGGTCACGCGCTTGATATCAAGCGCGAAGCACCGCGCGCCGGCGAGCGTCATTGCCAGCGTCAGAATCAGGATCGAGGTTCGTCTGGGCGTCACAGTGGCGACTGGCGCATGTCCTGCGCGTGGCGGATGACCCCGCCGGACTCGCCGTTGGCCGCGCCGGGGTGATTGAGCAGTCCGGTCGGTACCAGCACTCCCACCGTACAGTTTGCTGCGACTAGGTATTGCCGCGCGACGCGCCGTACGTCGTCCGCCGTGACGCGATTTATCCCCGCGAGGTAATCGTCATACATTTTGTAGCTGCCGAGCATCTCGTATACGCCAAGCTCCATCGCCTGGCGCAGAATCGAATCCTGCCCAAACAAGAAACCCGCCTGCTCCTGGTTTTTTGCCTTTTGTAACTCGTCGGTGCCGGCGGGCTTTTCGCGCAATCGACTTAACTCGTGATCAAGTTCCTCGAGCACGTCGTCGGCTTTCACCCCCGGCCGCATTTGCGCGGCGATCGTGAACAAGCCCGGGTCGAAGGACTGGCGGTCGTATCCGGCACCCACATCAACCACCATCCGCTTTTCCACCACCAGCTTCTGGTAGAGCCGCGCGCTCTTGCCTCCCGCCAGCATAACCGCCGCAATCTCCAGCGCGAAGCTGTCGGGACTGTTGAAGTTGGGCGTGTGGAAGCTTTGAGACAAAGCCGGAAGGTCGGCGGGATGCTGCAGCATGACGTTGCGCGCCCCGGCTTGGGGCGGCTCGACCTGCGGCACCGGCAGCGGTTTGGGTCCGTTCAGAATCGGAGAGAAAGACTCGCTTATCTGCTTGAGCACCTTCTCTCCATCAAAGTCTCCCACCGCGACCACTACCGCGTTTTGGGGCGAGTAGTACATCGTGTGGTAGGCGATCGCGTCGTCGAGTGTCAGCCGTTTGAGGTCCTGCATCCAGCCAATCACCGGCCAATGATACGGATGCTCGATAAACGCTTGGGCTTGCGAAATCTCATTTAGTGCGTCCTGCGGATTGTCTTCGGTCCGCAGCCGGCGTTCCTCGATAACCACAGCCTTCTCTGAGTCGAAACCCTGCGGCGCAAAATTTGTCATGCGGTCGGCTTCGAGCGAAATCGGCACGTCCAGGTGCGCCCGATTGATTACCACGAAGTAATTGGTGTAGTCAGCGGTCGTAAACGCATTGTCCATTCCGCCGTTGGCCTGGATGATGTTGGAGAACTCTTCGGGGCCGAGCTTTTTGGTTCCGCGGAACATCAGATGCTCGCACAGATGCGAGAGTCCGGTTCTGCCGAATTGCTCGTTTCGCGATCCTACCTTGTAGAAAACGTTGAAGGTCGCGACCGGGGCCTTGTGATTCTCCAGCACTAGCACGCGCAAGCCGTTTGGCAGCGTGACCGCTTTGACCGCGTCCGTCACGCCCGCGAAGGCCCGGCCGGCGATGGCGCCGAAGCAGGCCGCAAGCAACAGCACCGATGAAGCAAGCGACCGGCGACGCAGGTTTATGGTTTTCATCGAGCTTTTTTCAGTTTAAGGCTTCCCGTCCCTAAAGAGTCAAGTTACGTTCCCTAGCCCACTCAGGCCGCGGTCGGCGGTGGTACAAATTGCGTCGGCGCGTGGCTCCTTGCTAGCCTGTCTATTTCCAGATGGCTTCAGACACCGCGCTCGAGCTGCACGAGGTAAAAGGTCTCTTGACGAAGGTCATGCGGATGCTTTTCCCGCTTGAATTTCGCATCGATTCGCTGGCGAATTTCTCAAACGCGCTGCCGTTCCGCTTCCCCTTCGCCAACGGCGAAGTAATCCACTTACCCGAGAGCGTTGACGGCCTGGGATCGCACGACAATTCATTCGACTACTACCTGATGCTGGCCGCGCACCTTGCGGGACGTCACGAGTTCGGAACCTACGACATCCGCCTCGGCGACCTCGCCGGCTTCGAAGAGCGCGGCGAGGTCGGTTTGGAAGCGCTCTCCGCGTTCATCTGGTCCTTTCCCGATCCGCAACTGGCCAGCGCTCTGATGCGCCTGTGTGAGGCCGCGAGGGTCGATTCCGCGATCGCCCGCCGCTACCGCGGGTTGGCACCGCGTATCGGGCAGGTCGATCGTCTGTTGGTCGAATCGCTGCCTCAAACGGCGCTGAGCACCCTGCTTATCCGCGCCGCGTTCAACGTTCCGCCCGACGATCTCGGTCCGCGATCCATCTTCGTCGATCGCGCGGGCCGCTACTTTGCACCGCTGCGCGATTCGCGGGCAGCCGTCGCCGACAGCGCCCGCCAGACCAGCGCGCTCTACGAATGGTTTCAGAATTTGATGAAGGCGGCGCAGGCCGCAAGCGATCCGGGCGAGTTCGCCGACGATGCGGCCCGCGCCCGTGACGAACTGTCGCAGGCTTTCGGCAAGGGAGCAGAAGGAGAGTCCGACTCCGAGAACGAGGGTGACGCCGATTCGCAGGATCGCGCCGAGCCCAATCAGCAGGTCAACCTTCAGACTTCCGGCAAGCGTTCCAAAGCCGGCGGCGGCGTTGCGCTCTCGCCCGAAGAAGTTCAGCGGATGCTGGAACAGGGTGCCGAGTTGAAGCCGTCGGAGAGCGAAGGCTCGGCCGACGGCGGCGATGGAATGTACATAACCCAGCTGAGAGACAAGCACGGCGGGCTCAAGGAGTTGCGTGAGCAACTCGCCGAAGCCGGCACCATGGCTGGCCATGGCCATCTCGTCATCGGTCCGCGCGCAGGTTTGCAAGACTCGTACTACGCCTACGACGAATGGGACTACGTTGCCAATGATTATCGGCGCAACTGGTGCCGACTGCGCGAGATGCCGATGGTCGGCGACGAGGGTGACTTCTTCGCCCGCACACTGGAACGCTATGCCGAGCTGCTTCCGCTGGTGCGCCGCCACTTCCAGCGCATCCGTCCCGCCTCCTATCGGTTGGTGCGAGGTCTCGAAGACGGCGAAGAGATCGACCTGGATCGAATGGTCGAGGCACGCGTAGCGCTCCATATGGGCGAGTCGCCCGATACGCGTTTGTACAAGGCGCGCAAGAAAGAGGCGCGCGATGTTGCGACGCTGTTCTTGCTCGACATGTCCGCTTCGACCGACGAGCCGATTCAGCGCGAGCCGCGGCGTTTTGCGGAGGACGATAATACGGACGACGATTGGCTAAAGGCGTGGCAGCGCCGCCCAACCAACGCTGAACGACCCCGCCGAATCATCGACGTCAACAAGGAAGCGTTGGTGATCATGGCGCAGGCG
>DASXNP010000063.1:0-4312 GCA_036494985.1 Binataceae bacterium (SeqCode) | reverse complement strand
CGCGACCGCGCTCTCGACCGCGCCCTCGCCAGCGCCAGCGCCCGCGACCGCGTCCTCGACCTCGCCCTCGCCCGCGACCTCGACCTCGACCACGCTCGCGCCCTCGACCTCGACTACGCCCTCGCCAGCGCCCGCATCCTCGCCCTCGCCCGGGACCGCGCCCTCGCCCTCGCCAACGACATCGCGAGCGCCAGCGACCGCGCCCGCGCGAGCGCCAGCGCCCGCGCCAAAGCGCGCATCGTATTATTAGATCTCCTCTGTTGGCTTCCTGTTTTTAACGTACAGAAATCATCATGGCGCGACCGTTTGCTACTCAAAAGCGTGTCAAAGATCGGCGATCTAAAGAGCGATTTTCGTAATGCCTACATCGCGCTGGCCATCATCGAAGATCGCATTGAAGGCAAACAGCACCCTTTCGAAGGTATCCGGATTGTCAAGGTTCGCCGACGGCCAGAATCGAAAGCGCCAGCATAAATAACGTGTGATGTTTCTCGGATAAGTCCTGGAAGTCCCGTCCACGTCAATTGGCCGGATAACGCGCTACTCGCGGATTGGCGGCATGGAGCTTCTGCTTGGTTGGGAACGGTAGGTGGCGTTTCCTGACATTAGCGGCCCAAAGCGGCCGGCTGGAGGTCCACTTTCCAGAAACGCCGTTTGATCAGCATACACCGCCGCGTCTGCCGCAAACGCAAGCGGCTCCCTTCAAACGGCTCTATCGAAAGTGACGCGGCGATCGGCCATCGCATCTTCCCATCGGGATTGTCTCGCCGCGTCACTTCCGATAGAGATCTAACGTTTACCATGCCTTAGCACTTGTCCGAGGCTCTTGTCCAAGTGTCCAAGTGGACCTAACATCTGATTATCGGAAGCGAAAGGGAAAAACCGGACTGCGGGCCGCCGCCATTAGGATTATTGTTCGACTTTTCTGGGCGAAGTAGCTCAGTCGTGGCGAAGCGCGATAGCCGGATCGACGTTCATCGCGCGCCGCGCTGGTATCCCACAGGCGAGCAACGCCACCAAAGCCAGAATCACTGGAGCCGACGCGATCGTCGCTGGATCGTAAGGCGAAACGCCGACCAATTGCGACTGCAAGACGCGATTTACGGCCAGCGATGCCGCAAGACCCAGGATCGTCCCCGCAGCCGCCGGCAGCATCCCTTCGCCGAAGATCATTTTGCGGATATCTTCGACCGTCGCGCCGATCGCCATCCGCATGCCGATCTCCCTGGTGCGCCGGCCCACCGAATGCGCGATCACCGCATATAATCCAATCGCCGCGAGCACCAGAGCAATCACCGCAAAGATTGGCGCGACCGTGGCGTGCTTACCCAACTCGCTATGCAGCGGATCCATGAAGTCGCGATCGAAAGCCATGTGCGCCTTCAACGTCATTAGCTCTTCGAGCGACACATCGGAATCGATCTTCTGTACCTCGGCCCGAATTGTGCTCGCCAATGCCGTCGTCATCCGCGTTCGAACCAGAAAATACGCGCGAGCCGGTGGACGCTGGCGCAGCGGCACGTAAACGAGGGGTTTGAACTGCTGCCGCACCGAGTCATTTTGCATGATGTTCGGAACCACGCCGACCACCGTCAGCCAATCGTTCGGCCGGTTCCGAACCGTCGAACGAAGACGTCTGCCGATCGGGTTTTCACCATGCAAAAACCGTACCGCAAAGCTCTGGTTGACCAAGGCCACCGGCAATGAGCCCTGCCGGTCGCCGTCGTTGAACTCGCGGCCAGAGATTGCACCCGCTGAAACCACACCGAAGTAGTTCGAACCGATCGCAAAGAACCCCATAGGCTCCCTGTCGTCCGGCGCGACAGGTTTTCCTTCGATCTCGAACGTTTGCTGGTTCACGGAATAGACAGGAAGAGTGTTGGCAAGCGTCACCGCCTCGATTCCCGGAATCGTCCGCAATCGGGTTTCCAGTCGCTCGTAATACGAGTTTCGTGTTTCTGTGCTTGGGTATTTGTCAGACGGCAGCTTGGCTGATCCAACCAGAACGTGCTCGGGATCGTGCGTGCCTGTGTTGGCGGTAACGATTGACGCGAGACTCCGCACCAACACGCCCGCACCCGACAGCAGCACGATCGCCAGAGCCATCTGCCCCGCAATGAGTCCGGCTGCAAACCGCTTTCCGCGGGGGCCCTGTGTTACGCCGTGCGCGTCACCCTTGAGCACTCCGTTCACGCCGATTTGCATCACTCTCGCGACGGGAGCAAGAGAAAACAGAATCGCGGCGCCGAGCGTGACCGCCGCCAGATACGAGAACGTGCGGAAATCCACGGTGTAATCGAGGACCTGATACATGGAGAACGTCACCAAGTTCCACTGGTGGACGCACCATTTCGCGATCCACCAGCCGGCCGCTCCCGCCACGGTCGCAATCGTCAAGCTTTCCATGAGGACCTGGCGGATCATCCTTCCTTGCCCCGCGCCCAGCGCGACCCGAGTCGAGTACTCACGAGCGCGGCCGATGCTTCGAGCCAGCGAAAGATTCGCGAGATTGGCGCACGCGATCAGGAATACAAACCACGCCGCGGCCCATAGGGAACCCCAAATCATCGACGCATCCGAGCCGCTGTTTGCCTCGGCATGAGTAAACATGCTCGGGACAACTCCGCGATTGGTAGCTGGGTACGCCGCTTCCAATCGGTGATTAATGGTTTCGAGTTCCGTGCGCGCCTGCCGAAGACTCACGCCATCGCGCAGCCGCCCGATCGCAAGGAATGCTGTAGAAGTCGGTCCTCTCTGCTTGATCTCCGCGGTCTGCACGAGCGGAATCCACAGGTCCCATTTAGTGGGAAAATCGAACCGTTCGGGCATGACGCCGATAATCGTCGCCGGCGACCTGTTCATGTGCACACGCATGCCGACGATATCGGCGCGGCTACCAAAGCGGCTCACCCAAAAGCGATGGTTGAGAATCGCAACCATCGGCGCGCCGGGGACCTCATCCGCTGGAGCAAAATCGCGTCCCAGCATCGGCTGAACGCCGAGAAGCCAGAATGTGTTCGCACTCAGAGCAAAAGCGTTCGTATCGATCGGGCGGCCGTCGCCGTCTTTTAAAGAGATGCCGCTTTCCCCTACAAACGCGAGACCCTCAAATGACTTGGCCTCCGTGCGCCAATTCTCGAAATCTGAATACGAAATGCCGCCGCCCCCGGCCGCACGGCGCTCCTGAATGTAAACCAGACGGTCCGAGCGCCACGCGAGCGGCAACCCTCGAAACAGCACCGTGTCCATGACTGCGAACACCGTAACATTCAGCGCGATCGCGAGCGTGAGCGTCGCAATCGCGGTCAGCGTGAAAGCGCGATCCCGACGCAAACCTCGCCAGGCGAATCGAAGATCGTAGACGAACGCTTCAAGCTGCGTTGGGAAAGTGGCGGCGGGCATCGGCGTGATTATAGCGGCATTTGGCCGTTTCCGTCGAGGTGGTGGCCGATATGTGGCGTTCAATTCCATTACCTCCCGGTTATGAACCCGGGGGGCCCACTTCTCCGATATTTGCGTTTAAATGCCCCTAACGTTTTTGCGCAAGGCTGAAATGCTGCGTAAACACTTGCCGACTACAGACGACCTAACGGCCCGGGCGTTTGCGGCGCACCAAGAGACCGTTCGAGATCTATAGAAACGGCGTCGTAACGCTTTATTTCGCCGAGAATTAATAAGGCGGTGTCGGACAGCTTAAGGCCTGCCGGGCTGAACCCGCGCCTTCAACTCTTCGAACCAGTTAAGGACAACGCGAATCTCAGAAGTCCCATTCGCCGGAGATCCGTCGAGCTCCGACGCGTCGATCAAGCCTACGAACCGGCCATCCGGCAGGACGTCATATGCTCTCGCCTGCGTATTCAAATGATTCGCGTTAATCCTAAACGGTGACGTAACGGGCTCGCCAAACGTCAGCCCGTCATGAGCGGTCACTCGAACCGTCGCTAACTGACCCAAGGCAGTAGCCGGGATATACATCAACTCCCTTCCAGCCGGGGACCACACAGGATGGAAATCAATCAGCACCTTTGGCGCCTGGTAGATCGCGCCCGTGAACGGAAACGGCTGCACGAACACTCCCCGATCCGGCGACACCAACGTGCGATCGTTCCCCCCTGAAAGTGAGTATGCGATCCAGCGGCCGTCCGGTGAGAATGTCGCACCAATCATCCGCTGCGATCTCACATCCAATGGCCGCAGCCTGCCATCCTGCACGGACAGTGTCCAAAGCGAAAACTCCGAGCCTTTCTCTTGCGAGAGCAGAATCCAACGTCCGTCGGGTGACCACGACTCCGGGATGAGGGACGCGCCATTT
>DASXNP010000062.1:0-4723 GCA_036494985.1 Binataceae bacterium (SeqCode) | reverse complement strand
ATGAGCCAAAAGGACGAAACGCGGCTGATGGCCTCCGCGATGCACCTGATGGAGCATATGGGCGAGGTGCCGGTGCAGCTGTTTCCCTGTCTCAAGACGGAGCAGCCCACCGCTCCGCCGCCGGCGTTGACGGTGGAGATGCAAAACGCGATGAAGGTGATGGGCCGGATCGGAGGGTCGAGTATTTATCCGGCGGTCCAGAACGTCATCCTCGCCTGCCGCGCGCTTGGATTGGGAACCGTGCTGACCACGATTCACGCGTTCTTCGAGGACGAAGTAAAGTCGATTTTGGGATTGCCGCCCGAGGTGTCGACCTACGCGCTGATGCCGATCGGTTATCCGACGGACAAGTTCGGGCCGGTGCGGCGCAGGCCGCTCAGTGAGGTGGCGGTGCTGGATTCGTGGGGGCACCCCTGGCCGGGGAAGGTTTAAGACGGCACGACCAAACTCCGCGCACTCTTTTTGCCCGAAGTGGCGGGTCTCGCATGGCGATTGACCTTTTCGCCCCGCGGCGGCTGCCCCCTAAAGATGACCGAGATCGCCTCGGCGGCGGCTAAAAAGTCTACTGGTGGGGCGGGGCGAGCAAGCCGGCCATGAATTGCGGGTGAGCCCAATCCCATAGCATCGTGTTGTTGGCCACTCGATCGAACCCGGCGTTGGCGCGCCCCGATAGCGCACCGCGCGCGTTGATGGCGACGCTCAGGGTTAACAGAACGAGTCCTACAATCGCGCCGAGGCGCTCTGCAGATGTCGTGGGATAACCCTCGCGCGCGGCGCGCATCGCGGCGAATCCGAGGATCGCAAGCAGCGCTAGCCAGGGGATCAACTCGGTGGAATGGCGCGGACCGAAAGACATGCCCACCAGCTGCGCACCCGCGATCGAGATGCACACCAAGTGCAGCGCGACGATCGCAAGCGAGACCGCCGCGAGCCTCGGAAACGGCTGGAGCCGCCAATAGCGGGCGGTTAGGTAGATGATGACCAAGAGCACCGGCGAGAAGAACAGCAAGCCGTGCGACGGACTTATCAGATGAACTGCCAGTGAGGTGACGAAGAGCTTCAGGTCAAAGCCCGGCGCGAGATAGACCGAGTAATAGCCGGGCAGAAGCCGGTGAAACACGACCCACGAAAAGGATACGAAGGCAGCCAGCCACAGTAACCCGGTGATGAGATAGGCGGTGAATTGGGCGCGATGGAACAGGATCAGGTAGATGCTGACCGGAGCGATTGCGAACATGCTCGTAGGACGCACGAAGTACGCCCACGAAAGCAGCGTGGCCACAATGATGGGCTTTGGGGGTTCGCGGTAGCGCTCGCATCGAAGTAGCAGATAGACGACCAATCCGTACAGCAAGCTCTGCCAAGTGTGCGACCAAAGCGCGCGCGATGCGGTGCTCCATACGGGAGTGCCGAAAGCGGCCCCCACGCTTATGAGGATACTCCACCAGTCCGGGAGCAGGATTCGGGCGGTGGCGAAAATGATGCAGGTCAGCGATGCCATCAGGAGCGCAGCCAAATGCCGCTGGATGGTCTTGTCGCCCTGATAGCTGTAGAACCCGCTGGGGTCCAGCGGCGAGACGCCGAAGAGACCGACCATCGCAACGAAGGGAATCGACAGAACCGACGTTCCATAGGGGAATCCGTAGAGTAAGCGGCCATGGTTGAGCGATACTTGATAGGGATAGCCGTCGGCGACGATGCCGGGCAACGCGAACGGAGCCCGGTGCGGGATCGAAGACTTCAAGTCGAAACTGTGGTGCTTAAGGAGAGTTTCACTGAGCAACATCGAGTATTCGGAGTCGGCCATCTGGACGATTTTCGACAGCGCAAAGACGCCGTAACAAACGAGAAACAGGACCACGTAGGTAGCAATCGGGCGAGCGCGTGAGACCGCGGCTGCCGGGTAGTCGCGGGTCATCTCACAAAACCCCCGCGCGTAAATCCTTCGGCGGCTTTCACGCTGGAATGACCAGCAGCGACAGCTGGGAATCTAACCCCGAGCCGCCTGCGCCGATGTGGCGGGCAGAAGGCAAGGCGGTGCATGAAAGGTGACCCGGGGGCGCCGGGCTTCGATCGCATCGCAGTGCTTGTACCATATGACTCTGAGCGCGCGTATATAGACCTTGGCAATGAAGGCCGCGAAGTCGAAAAGTCTCGAAGAGTTCAATGCGCGGGCGGAGAAGCTGCGCGAGCAACTGCGCCATCATAACTACAGGTACTACGTGCTCGACGATCCGGAAGTGTCCGACGCCGAGTACGACAAACTGCTGCGCGAACTCGAAGCGCTCGAAGGCGCGAATCCTGAGATAATCACCTCCGACTCGCCGACCCGGCGGGTGGGAGCCGCACCGAGCGAGCGGTTTGGGGCCGTCAAGCATCGCAGGCCGATGCTTTCGCTGGCCAACGCGATGGAGCCCGAGGAGATGCGCGAATTCGACAAACGGATCAAGCGGCTCCTCAAAGCGGACGCCGATATCGAATACGTCGCCGAGATCAAGCTCGACGGGTTGGCGGTCGAACTGGAGTACGAGAACGGATCGCTGAAGACCGGATCGACCCGGGGGGACGGTGAGACCGGCGAGGACGTGACGCAGAACCTGCGGACTATCCGAAGCGTTCCTTTGCGCTTGCGCAGAGTCGGGGACGCGCCTGCGCCGAAGCTCTTGGAAGTGCGCGGCGAGGTAATCTTTCCGCGCCGGGCTTTCGCGCGGCTCAACGAGAGCAGGACTAAAGCGGGCGAGCCGATATTCGCCAATCCGCGCAATGCCGCGGCGGGTTCGCTGCGGCAGCTCGATCCGAGAATAACCGCGTCGCGGCCGCTGGAAATTTTTTGTCATTCGCTGGGCGCGATCGAGGGGATCCGATTCGCGAATCAGTGGGAGTTTCTACAAGGGATTCGCGCGCTGGGGCTGAGGATCAATCCGGAATCGAAGCGCTGCCGCAGCGTCGAAGAAGTGCTCGACTATTGGAGCGCCATAACCGAGCGACGCGAGCGGCTGCCATACGAGGCGGATGGGGTGGTGGCGAAGGTGAATTCGTTTGCGACCCAGGAACAGCTCGGTGAGGTATCGCGGTCGCCGCGCTGGGCGGTCGCCTACAAGTTCAAAGCGCAACAGGCCGAGACGCGAGTGAACAATATCGCGGTATCGGTGGGCCGAATCGGATCGCTGACGCCGGTAGCGGAGCTGGAGCCGGTGGCGCTGGCCGGAGTGACGATATCGAACGCCTCACTGCACAATCTAGACGAGATCCGGCGCAAAGATATCAGGGTGGGCGACACGGTGCTGATCGAACGCGCGGGCGACGTGATTCCCTACGTGGTCCGGGTAACCAAGGAGGCGAAGCCACGCGCGAAGGAATTTCAGATGCCGCGCGAGTGTCCGGTATGCGGCAGCGAGATCGTGCATGAAGAAGGCGAGGTCGCCTACCTATGCATCAATGTGAACTGTCCGGCGCGGGTGCGCGAGTCGATTCGCCATTTCGCGTCGAAGAACTGCGTCGATATTGATGGACTGGGCGACAAGCTGGTCGGTCAGTTGGTCGAACTCGGGCTGGTGTACGAGCTGGCCGACATCTACGCGCTGACCCAAGAGAAGCTGATGGAGCTGGACCGATTGGCGCAGAAGAGCGCACAGAACGTGGTCGACAGAATCGACCGGTCGCGGCGCAACACGCTGGAGCGATTCGTAAACGGGTTGGGCATCCGGCATGTAGGCGAGCGGACGGCGCGCGCGCTGGCCGATCGGTTTCGCCAGATCGAGAAGATCGCAGATGCAAGCGAGGAGGATCTGAAGTCGATTCGCGACGTGGGGCCCGAGGTCGCCCGAAGCATTCGCGAGTATTTCGACGAGCCGAGAAATCGCAAGGCAACGCTGAAGCTCGCGGGCTGCTTTGTCGAGTTGAAACCCCCCGAACGGGTCAGGGGGCTGAGTGCGCTGCGCGACAAGAGTTTCGTGGTGACGGGTACTTTGGGGTCGATGACCCGCGAAGAAGCCGAGCGGGCAATTCTTGCGGCGGGGGGACGGGTAACCGGTTCGGTCAGTAGAAAGACGGATTTTGTAGTAGCGGGTGAAGAAGCTGGATCGAAGCTTAAGAAGGCCAACGAGCTGGGCGTGAAAGTGATCGATGAGACGGCGCTCGCGGCGATGCTGAAGGGCGGGGCGACGACGTGAGCGGCGCAGCGGCGGTGCGCTTGCACCTGATCGTAAGCGGACGGGTGCAGGGAGTGTTCTATCGGGCGTCGGCGGTCAGCGAAGCGCGGCGCCTGGGGTTGGCGGGGTGGGTCAAAAATCGGTTCGATGGGGGCGTCGAGATTGTGGCCGAAGGGTCGCGCGAGGGCTTGACCAGCTTCAGGGCGTGGGCGGAGAAGGGCCCCCGGGCGGCGCGGGTCGAGTCGGTCGAGGAAGGTTGGCGCGTTGCGACCGGCGAATTCAGCGGATTTACGATCCGATAGCGGCGCAGCCGCTATGGGCGAAGGCTAGCGAGCGCTGCCAGTCGAACTTAGTCTGGTCCAGAGGTCATAGACGACTGCCGTATTCGGCGTTCTTCTGTTTGAAAATTTTGGTTCGCGGCGCCGAACCCCCTTTTTGTGCATTTTATAAGGTGATCAAAGTCCGCCGATTCGGAGCCGGCTTCTTGTTCCAGGATACATTGAGAGCCTCGGTCGGGCTTGGTTTCCAGGTAGGTGGGGGCAAGGGGAACCGGACTGGTGTCAAGCGAGCAA
>DASXNP010000061.1:0-3719 GCA_036494985.1 Binataceae bacterium (SeqCode) | reverse complement strand
ACGTTCCGGTTCTGCACGGAATAGCGATCACGATGTTCTTCGCCCTAAGCGCGGCGGCGGCGGACCAAAACGACTGGCTTGAAAAGCTACGGCTGGCCCCGGGTCTAATCCTCGCCTCCGAGGGCGCGGAGAGCGCCTTGGCCAGCGCGATCGGTCAGGAGGCGATTCTGGTCAGTGCCAGACCCACCGACGCGGGCGGATCGATCTTCTGCGCGCTCGATAACACGCGGCGCACCGCTCTCGGCGCAGTCTGGATAGTCGAGAATCTCGCCTCCGGACTTGGCGGTGCGATGAACTGACTCGGCCGTGCGTTTCCGGATCACGCTTGAGTACGACGGCACCGAGTATGCGGGCTGGCAGCTCCAGTCCAATTGCGATTCCATTCAAGCGCGGCTCGAGGCGGCGCTCGGGCGAATATTCGGAGATCCGATCCGCGTGCACGGCTCCGGGCGCACCGACGCGGGCGTACATGCGCTCGGTCAGGTCGCCGCGTTCGCGATTCCCCGGCCGATGGATGCGGACCAACTGCAGCGCGCGCTCAACGCGCTTACCCCCGCGGATATCGTCATTCGTGATGTCGCCCAAGTCGCCGAGAACTTCGACCCTCGGCGCGACGCCCGCTCGCGAGTTTATGAATATCGGGTACTAAATCGCGCGGTTCCCTCCGCCTTCGAGAATCGCTACGCCTGGCTTGTGAAGGGCAAACTCGACGTCGATCTGCTGAATCGCGCGGCCAAGGATTTCATCGGCGAGCACGACTTTGCGGCCTTCAGAACGCTGGGATCGGACGAGTCCAGCACGGTGCGGCAAATCTGGGCGAGCCAATGGCGGCACGTAGGCGATCTTAAGATCTACCGCGTCGAGGCTTCCGGCTTCCTGCGCCGCATGGTGCGCACCATGGTTGCGGCGATGATCGACCAAGCGCTCAATCCTGCCGGTGCGATCGAGATCGCCCAGTTGATCGCAAAGCAAAATCGTGCGCTCGCACCCGGCGCGGCGCCTGCCTGCGGCCTGTTTCTAGTTGAAGTCAGATACTAACGCGAGGCCGTCAATTAAGGCTTTCCGCGCGCCTCGGTGCAAAATCCATTGCCGCACAGCCCGATCCGGTCGATGATGTTCAAAAGACCGCTTCCCGCAGTGGAAAGATGATGTTCGTCAAACCTCGATCTTCTTGTAAACCAATGAACAGTCGTTCAGGCTTTGCACAAGCCCGACAAACCGGGTGGCTGACGGAGGAGTGGTAGATGACACAAGCGCAGGTCGCCGCACACCTGGCCGATAAGGCCGGAATGAACAAGCGGCAAGCCAAGGACACCCTGGACATCATCACCGCGCTAATCGTGCGGGAACTGAAGAAAGAGGGTGTGCTAAGACTGGCCGGACTGGGAATTTTCCGCAAACGCAAGACCAAGGCGAGGATGGGGCGCAATCCGGCAACCGGCGAAGCGATCAAGATTCCCGCCCGCACGCGTTTGCGCTTTACACCCGCCAAGGCGTTTAAGGACTCGGTGCTCGGCGCGAAGTAGCTCGGAAAACCGCCGCGGCCGGATGGGCCGCCGGTTTCTTTCCGATTAGCTTTTGCGCTCCTTGGTCTGAGCCTGCTTGAGCGCGGATCCGCGGGCCCGCAACTCGCGAAGTTCCCGGATTCGCGCTTCATAACCGCGGTTCGAAGGGTAGTAGTATTTCTTGCCAATCAGTCGATCGGGCAGATACTGCTGCTCGACCGCGGCGTCGTCATAGTCGTGCGGGTAACGGTAATCGGCGCCGTAGCCCATCTGCTTCATAAGGGGGGTAGGCGCGTTGCGCAGGTGCATCGGGACGGGGAGCGCGCCGAGAGCTACGGCGTCCTCGCGCGCTTGATTCATCGCCTTAAATGAGGCGTTGGATTTCGGCGAGCTGGCCAGATAGGTCACTCCCTGCGCGAGCGCAATTGCACCCTCGGGAAGCCCGACGAACTCCACCGCTTCCTTGACTGCCAGCGCGATCTGCAAAGCGCGCGGGTCGGCGTTGCTGACATCTTCGGAGGCAAAGATCACCATTCGGCGCGCGATGAACAAGGGGTCTTCGCCCGCCTCGATCATGCGCATCATCCAATATATGGCCGCGTCGGGATCGCTACCGCGCATGCTTTTGATGAAAGCCGAGATCACGTTGTAGTGCTCTTCGCCGGCCCGATCGTAAAGCAGTGTTTTGCGCTGGGCGGCTTCGCGCACATGATCGGGCAGCACGACCGCGCCGCCCGAAGCGGCGGCGAGGCTCGCGGCGATCTCCATCGTATTCAGCGCCCGCCGCGCGTCGCCCGCAGCAAGGCGCGCTAGTTCGGCTAGCGCTGATTCTTCGATATCGATCTTCATCGAACCCAAGCCGCGCTCGGCATCGGTTAGCGCCCGCTTCAGGAGCGCAGCGATGTGGTCTTCGCTGAGGGCGTGGAGCACGACCACGCGCGCCCGCGACAGCAACGGAGCGATTAGCTCGAACGAGGGATTCTCGGTAGTCGCGCCAAAAAGAGTAACCAAGCCGCTCTCGACGTGAGGCAGGAAACCGTCCTGCTGGGCGCGGTTCCATCGATGGATCTCGTCAACCAACAGCGCGGTCCGCTTGCCTTCGGTCGACTGAAGCACCCGGGCCTCCGCGACCACGGCGCGCAGGTCGGCGATACCCGCCATAACGGCAGAAATCGCTACAAAGTGATATGATGATTTCTGTGCCAGTAGATTGGCGATGGTGGTCTTACCGACCCCCGGCGGACCCCACAAGATCAGCGAGTGGAGCCGGCCCGACGCCGCGATTTGGGAAAGCAACTTGCCGGGTCCCAGGAGATGGTCCTGGCCGACCACCTCGTCGAGGCTCTGCGGACGCATCCGGTCGGCCAGCGGCCGATCGGCCCGGTGGGCCGACGCGAAAAGTCCGCGGTCGGCGGCTCCGGGTGCGGGTTTTCGCCGCGCCATGAGCTTGAAGTTATCACAAAGCCTGCGGCGGGCGATCGGTTCTTGTTGCACGACTGCGCCGTTTCGTTTTAGGAATTGGGTTGGGCTGGACAGGAGCCGGCACCAATCATGATTGTAGGAATTGACATTGGCGGTTCGACCACCGACGCCGTGCTGCTAACCAACGGCGACGTACAGGTGGTTACGATTGAGGCGAACGATCCGGTTGCCGCGGCCGCGGGCGCCCTGGGCAAACTGGTGGCGGAACTCGGACTCAAACTCGATCAGATTACGGGGGTGGCGGCGACCGGTGCCGGCGCCCGCATGCTCGGCGACACGCTGTTCGCCAGGCCGGTTACCAAGGTCGACGAGTTCACCGCGATCGGTGTCGGCGGAACCTCGCTCGCGCAGAAGTCCGAAGCGTTGGTGGTGTCGCTCGGCACAGGTACCGCAATCGTTTCGGTCAAGAAGAATCGAATCACCCACCTCGGCGGCACCGGCGTGGGGGGTGGCACGCTGCTCGGGCTTTCAAAGCATATGCTGGGGATTTCAAAGCTTGAGACCCTTGAAGCAATGGCCTCCAAGGGCGACCTCGGGCGGATCGATTTGACGGTGCGCGACATCGCCGGCGGACCGATCGGGGACTTGCCTGCCAACACCACCGCGGCCAATTTCGGCAAGGTGTCAGCTGATGCCTCGCCCGAGGACAAGGCGCTCGCGATCATCAACATGATTGTCGAGGTGATCGGCGTCCTCAGCATTGCCAACGCGCGCGGGGCACATCAGGAAACG
>DASXNP010000060.1:0-2648 GCA_036494985.1 Binataceae bacterium (SeqCode) | reverse complement strand
GCGCAGCGGGCTCTTTCCGCCACTGTTGGTCGAGATGATCCGCGTTGGCGAACGCTCCGGCGAGCTCGAAAATATGCTCGAGCGCGCCGCCGACGCCTACGAGCGCGAGGTAACGATTTCGCTCTCGCAAGTCACCACCATGCTGGAGCCGCTGATGACGCTCATGATGGCGGGTATAATCGTTTTCATGATCTTCGCGGTCCTCATGCCGATATTTCAGCTCAACCAACTCGTGCAATGACCCGCGGCAATACCTCGATCGATTCGGTTAGGAGAGAATAGATGCAAATGAGAGCCCTGCGCCGAAAGCAAGACGGTTTTACGCTCATCGAAATCATGGTCGTAATTCTAATTCTCGGCCTGCTCGCCACGATCGTCGTGCAAAGCTTGCGGGGCGCCACCGACAAGGCCAAGCGCACCAAGGCCACGGCCGATCTCGCGGAACTCAAGACCGCGCTCGATCGTTACTATCTCGACAGCGGCAGCTACCCCACCACCGATCAAGGCCTGCAGGCATTGGTCAGCGTGCCGACTTCCGGCAGGATTCCCGCCAACTACGAAGAGGGCGGTTACATCCAGCGCGTCCCGCAGGATCCTTGGGGGAGCAACTACGTCTATCAGAGCAACGGCAACACCTACCTGCTGAAATCCTACGGTGCAGACGGCGCGGAAGGCGGGGAAGGCAAGAATGCCGACATCGACGCGAGCCAGAATTAGCGCCCTTTCTCAATCGGGCACGCTAATGATTCCCACAGGCCACCGCCGATCCAGCCAATCCGGGTTCACCCTGCTCGAAATCGCCATTGTGATCTTCATCATGGGCTTGATGCTGACCTTGGTCGCGCCCAACATCGCGGGTTTGCACGACGCGCGGCTCAAGAGCGAAGTCCGCCGTCTGGCCGGGCGCTCTTCTTACCTTTACGATCGGGCCTCGGCCGCAAAGCTGGTCTTGCGCCTTACTTTCGACCTCGACACCAACCGTTACTTCGTCTCGCGGCTCGATCCGTTGGCCGTCACGCCGGTCTTCGTGCTCGACGACGATCCGGCAAGCGCGCCGGTGATGCTTCCGGCCGACGTCCGGATCCGCGACGTGGCGGTCGAAGGGACCGGCCAACTCGCAAAGGGAGTGATCAACACCGAGTATTATCCCGAGGGATGGGTAGATGCGACCGTTGTCCACCTCGTCAACGACTACGGCCAGGTCTTCACGCTGAAATTCAATCCGCTCACCGGCCGGACCATGATCCGGCGCGGCGACGTGCCGCTCAAAGCCGCGCTCGCGATGGTCAACTAAGCCGTGTTTTTTGATCGCTCCGTTCCTAGTCGCCCTCGCGCTGGCGACCTCGCGGTGCCTGGCCGTTCGGATTGGGGATTCACTTTGATCGAAGTGATGATCGCGCTGGCGATCGTCGCAACCGCGCTAGTTGCCCTGCTCGGATTGCACCATCAGAGCTTGCAGAGCGTCATTCGCGGCAACGATCTTACTCGCGCGGCGCTGCTGGCGCAGCGAATTATGAGCGACAGCGAGTTGGAGCGGTTTCCACCGATCGGAGATCGGGTCGGTGACTTTCAATCGTTCTATCCCAATCAATATCCGAGCTTCCGGTGGCGCCGCAACGTCGTGGGGACAGCGGTATTCCCCGACGTGCGGAAGGTCACCGTCCAAATCCTGTATGGGCCCGATTTCCGTCGAAAATTCGAAATCGTGGAGTTTCTCCACAGCCCCTTTTCCCAGAATCAATAGGCTCCAATGAGCCCCAAATCGTCACTGCGGATCGGTCGTCAGGGCGGCTTTACGCTGATCGAACTGATGCTCGCGGTCGGCCTCCTCGGCTTGATTCTAGTGCTGCTCACCGCCTCGTTTGCCGCGGTGGCACACAGCAAGATTCACGGCGAGAATCGTCTTGCGATCGAAGATCAAGGCCGCGCAATTCTCTTTCAGATGTCGAAGGAGCTCACCGGCGCCGTCAACACCCCATTCGAACCAAGCAAGGTTTTGCTGATCGGCACCGGTCATCAGCAAGGCGGTCGCCCGCTCGACTCCCTGGTAGTCTCTACGCTTGACGCGGGCCATCGCCGGGCAATCAATGGCTTCGCCGCTGAGCAGACGGTTGTGTACGACACGTCGGTTCCCAGTTCTGGAGCACCCGGCTCGTTCCTGCTGACCCGTTCTGAGCGCAGTAGCCTCCTTGTCAGTGTTCCGAACACCGCCAACAACCTTCCTCCGATCGTTCTGGCCGACAACGTTTTGTCACTTCACTTGCGGTATTTCGACGGCTCCAAATGGAACGAGACTTGGGACTCCGCCAACGCTCAGACCATCGTAAACGGCGCGCCGCTTCCCATAGCCGTGATGATCGATCTGACGCTCGCCTCGCCTTCGGGCAGGCCGATCAACTTCTCCACGGAGGTCACGCTTCCAATGGCGGTGACCGCGCGATGAAGCGCAGCACCCGCGAGCGCGCCGCTAAAACAGATGGCGTAGCGCTTCTGGCTACGCTCCTAGCCGTTAGCCTAATGACTTTTCTCGTCCTTGACTTTACCTACACCGCGACCGTCGCTTATCGAGCGGCCGCCAATCAAGCCAATGAGATACGCGCCGTCTACCTCGCCCGCTCGGGAATCAACGTGGGGATCGGGTTGCTCAA